>JBCCRV010000575.1:0-5079 GCA_039201085.1 Myxococcota bacterium
ACACGCTGACGATTCGCTACGCCGGCGCCGGCGCCGAGGCGTTCGAATGAGGTGCGTACTTGGTACGCTTGCATGTGTACACCCCGTCCTCGTAGCCTTCGATCCGGAGTGCACCGAGGTCTCCATGGCGCGTTCGCACCAGGTAGGTCTGCTGCCGGCTGCTGATCGCGTTCGTTTCCGGATCCATTTCGAACCACTCGGCAAAGGCTGGGCTGCCGCTGTAGCTTTCGCCGCCGCCGGTGATCTCGCGGTCGAGCACAAAGTCCGCGTTGACGTCGGACAGCGCATCGATGGCCACTTCACTCGTCGCAGCGGCCGCGCGGCCATCGCCGGACGTGCCGCCGTTCGTGCGCCATTGCGTACCGAGCACGGCGAGGTCCCAAGCCGGAGCTTCCACTTCGTCACTGCCTTCGCCGTCGTCTTCGACGGTGACGACGTGGCCGCCTTCGAGGGACAGGTCGGTCCAGCCGTCTTCCGCGTTCGTGTCCAGCGTGAGCGTCCGTGTTTCCGTCAACGCCGTGATCGGGTCGATGGAGAGTCGATAGGTGCCGTCATCCCAAGACCAAATGCGGAACTTGAAGTACGCGCCCGCCGCCGTCCGAAGCACGAACACTTCAGCCTTGGGGGAAACGGTGTGAAACATGAAGTTGTAGTCGTACCAGCGCGAAAGCACGTCGCTCACGCTTGTGGCTTCCGCGCCGGGACGGCCGGAGAGGACCACTTCGTCTCGCTCGAAGCCAAAGGTGTCCGTCGACGTCACGTCGTCGTATTCGACGTCGCCAAGGCTCTTGGCGCCACCGTAGCCATCGCCGGACGTTCCGGAGTTCGTGCGAACATCGGTTCGCCGAAACGCAATGTCCCAAGCATCGTCGGCGGACGCTGCGGTGAGTTCGGTGCCGCTCACGGCGTAGTAGAGGAAGTCGCTTCGGGTGGACGCGTCCACCGTGAGGGCGTCGTCGGGAATCACCACGCCTTCGTCTACGGGGCCCGCATCCACGACGCCGCCGTCTACGGGGGGATCGACAACGACGACGGGCGGTTCACCGCCTTCGAGCAGACGCCAGCGAAAGGACACGCGCGCGGGCGTGCCCGCTTCGTTGTAGTAATCGAGGATCTGAAGGCCCACGAATGCGCCCTCGGTCGTCACGACGACGTAGGTGCGCTCCTTGGCCGTGAGCGTGTGGGTGTTGATGTCGTAGTCGTACCAATCGTCGACGCCGTTGTTGAAGGGCGTGTTGGGTTCCATGTCGGGATCGCCGTCCGTGTCCGCCACAGCGGTCGTGTACCCATTTTCCGGCGCGCTCTCGACCTCGCTAAGGACCGACTCCACCACCGTCGCCGAGACGCCGCCGTTGCCCGTCAGCCCGCCGTTCATGACCACGAAGAAGCGGCGAAAGGCGATGTCCCATCGCTCCGGATCATCGGTGGCTTCACCGGTGTCGAGATCGATGTACTGGAGCGCATCCGTACTGGTGGCGTCGACGTTGGACTGAACGCCTTCGCCGTCGGGGGCGTGCGTGAAGTTGCCCGTGACCGGGGGCACGTCAAGCGAGCCGTCAAAGGTGCCCGCGTCGAACGCGATGCCTTGGTCCTCATCGTCGTTATCGAGCGTGAGGTCGGGCGCGCAAGCCGCGAAGAGCGCGAACGCAGACGCGAAGAGAAGGTGGAGTGGGTGGTTTCGCATGGGAGTTCTCGAACGAAAATGGCGAGGGGGGAACTAAGGAGTAGGCCCGCTCAGCGGAACAAGCAAAGCGTTTGGCGTGAATCCAGGGTAGCGGGGGTTTCAGTAGCTGCCACGAACCCCCCCATAGAAGGTACGCGGCAGAAGGGCGGCAAAGGCGTCGCCGGCGGAAAGAACGTTGTCGAGGCCCACGAAGAGCTCGACGTGTTCGCCGATGGAGCGGCCCGCGCGAAGGTCCAGTTGGGCGAGCGGATCGATGTCGAGGCGGTTGCCGTCGGCGTCGTAAAAAACCCGATCAAACTGCACGACGAGCCGTGCCGTCAGGTCGAGGTCGAGGACGGGGATGCGCGAACTCACACGGGTGTTGAGGCGATGGGTGGCGCGGCCTTCGAGGGCGCGATCCTGCTCCTCGTCCTGGCTCCGCGTGTAGGCATAGCCCACGCGTACGTCGAGTCGCTCGTCCAGGCGAAAACGGGTGTTGAGTTCCGCGCCCATGGTCCAGGCGCTGGCAATGTTGCCGTAGCTAAACTGGATGCCCTGCGCGGAGGTGCCGGCCGTGACGACCGTGATCATTTGAGAAAGGTCGTTTCGAAAAAACGCAGCGCCCAAACCAAAGTGCTCGTTTGGCACCCAATCGGCGGACACATCCACGCTGTGGCTGCGCTCCGCGTCGAGGTTTTCGTTTCCGTCGACGACGTAGCCCACGGTCGGATTTTCAAAGCGAAGGAGGAGCTCTTGAAAAGACGGCGCGCGAAAACCGCGCCCGTAGCTTGCGCGGAGCGTCCAGTCGGGATGGGGATCGATGCGAAGGGCGATCTTCGGACTCGGTTGGTTGCCGAACTGCGAGTCCAGGTCGACACGGGCGCCGAGCGCGAGCTCGGCGGAACGCTCGCCGTCTTCCCACATGCGCCAGCGGTGCTCGGCGAAGCCGGCGAGGCGGTAGCGGTCACCGCGATCGCGAAGACGCTCGGAGTCGAGGCGCTGAAAGAGCTGTTCGACGCCAAAGGTAAGAACGTGCTGCTCCCCAACCTCTGTTGAAAGCACCGTGCTCATTTGGCCGAGCCACTCGCGGTTATCTTCGATGCTGTCCAGTTCCGACGCGCCGCGCTGATCGGATACGAACTGCTGGCGGTAGCTCCCGAGCGACATGCGCGAACGCATGGCAAAACGACCTCGCTCGATCCGATGCGTGAAGGCGACGAGGCTTTGTTCCTGAATCTGCCGCCGATCGAAGAGTGCGCGGCCGGCGCCAGCGTCAACGCCCTGCAGGTCGGTGCGAATGTACGTGCCGGAGATGCGCGCGCGGTGGCCTCCGTGCTCGTAGCGCGCGGCGCCATCCAGCGACCACTGGGTGCGTTCACTTCCGTCCGTCACGCCGCGCTCGTCGACGCCGAAGGACGGCGTTCGGTGGAATCCGCCGGACCCTTGAAGACGAAAACGCCCGAGTCGGCCGGAGACAAATCCCGTTCCGTCCACGATCGGTCCGCCTTCATTGACGCCGCTGCTGAGCGACGCCGTCGCCGCGAAGGGTTCGCCGTCGTCCCGCGGAATGATGTTGACCACGCCGCCGATCGCCTCGGACCCGTAGAGCGCCGAGCTTGGCCCGCGAACGACTTCGATGCGCTCGATATTCTCGACGCCGAAACGACTTAGATCGATCGCGCCTCCCGTGGCACCGGGAAGGCGGTCGCCGTCGATGAGTACAAGGACGTACTCCGGGTCGAGGCCGCGGAGAAAGATCGCGGCCCCGCGAAAGGAACGCTGAATCTGCAGGGCCGAGCGCTCTTCGAGGAGCTCGGCCGCGTTGCGTGCGCCGCTCGTGGCGATCTCTTCGCGTTGAATCACCTCCACGCGTCCCACAGCTTCGTTCTGGCGCTCGCGACGTCGGCCTACGGTGACGACGGCGCGAAAGCCGTCGGACGCAACGGCGATGAGCTCGAGCGATGGGGGAAGCGCGTCGGGAACGGACCATAGCAAGGGTTCGATGCCCTCGCCTTGGACGGTGACGGTCTCAACGTTGGCAAAAGCCGAGCGAGGCACTTCGAAGCGCCCGTCGGCGTCCGTGTCGACGCTGAGCTCACCCACGCGGACGCTCGCAAAGGCGACGGGAAACTCGTCCTCGTCGATGAGGGTTCCGCGCACAACGTCGACGGTTGACGGTTCCGGAGGCGGCGGTACCTGCGCCTGGGCATTCCCGGTTTCAGGGGCCGGTTCCGCGCTGACGTGACTGTCGCGCTGCGGCGTTCGTTCCGCAGGTTCAGCGTCGACGCCGGTTTCGTTCGTCCCAGTTTCGCCGCTGCCGGTTTCGCCGCTGCCGGTTTCGTTCGTGCCGGTTTCGTTCATGCCGGTTCCGCTCGTGCGGCTGTCGCCGCTGTCGCTGTCTCCGCGATCCGGCTCGCTCGCTTCACCCGGCTCGGCCGGCGGTTCGGCCTCGTCCGAGTCTCCGCCGATGGTCTCATCCGACGGAGCCGCCGGCGAATCTTGGGCGGAGCCAACGGGTAGGACCAGCAGCACGCTGGCCAACGCTACGAACCCTGATTTCAGGTCCATCGTTCGGGAAAGGCGAGCAGACGCCCCACGACCGCCGGTCGGTGGCGCAGCGATTCGGCGACGGCCGTGAAGAAGCCGGGAACGAATCGGTTCGCTGGACGTGAAATCCCAAGCAATGCGGCAAGGGTTTCGCGGTCGAAACGGGCGATTAAGGCGGTCACAAGTTCGTTGCGGTCGGCGGGAAAGGGCGCGGGCAAGGAGAACCCTCCTCCGTCACCCTCGTCGTGTGCGAGATGAATCGAAGATGCGCTGGGGTCAACGTGCCGCATTGGTGCAATTGAATATCATTATCACATCAAAGCGCAAGCGCTCTCGCGCCATTCTTCGTGGCACAAGCGCTCAGCGTGCGGTGACGGAACTCCGCCCGTTCGAATCGAGGCGCCGCGCACGATCTGGACCGGTTCCACCCTTATTTATCGCCTCGGACCCACCGTGCCCGCCGACCTCGTGGTTGCTCGTCCTCAAAAGGCGCTTGCCGTCCTTTGTCCTCACGCGTTGATCTCGATCCGACCGACGCATTCGACGGAATCAAATGAGGGTCGAAACGCTCTAGAAGCTCGCGCTGACCGACGCCGTGAGGTCGATGGCGAAGAGAAACTGCGGGAAGAGCAGGTGAATCTCGGGCGTTAGGGTGACGCCGATGTTGCGCGAAAAGCGGTACCCCACGTTGCTGCCAATTTGAACGCCGTTGAGGCCGCTCACGATGTAGGGCTCGATGGCGCCCACCTGCTCAGGCTGAAGCTGGATCTGGCCGACGCTCGTGCCCAGGAAGACGTTGGCGTTCAGACCTTCGCCCGCGGGCTGGGTTACCTGGTACATGGCGCGAATGCCGAGAAGCAGGTTGGAAA
>JBCCRV010000576.1:0-5070 GCA_039201085.1 Myxococcota bacterium
CGCTCAAATACAGTCTGTATTATCCGCTCCAAGAAATACCTCAGCGAGAAATCTTGCACGATCATCACGCCCCTTGCTGACTCGTGCGGGCTAGCGTCGGCGAAGGCGTTCGATGGTGTCCCGAACCGCTTGCACGCGCGCGCTACCGCCGTCGCCTGACGCGGCCACGTAGCGCTCGTACGTCTCGATCGCGAGCTCCGTCTGACCGACGTTTTCGTAGCAAACAGCCAGATCGAAAAGAACGCCGCGATCATCGACGCCGAGTTCCAGCGCTCGCGCGTAGTGGGGAATCGCGTCGTCCCAGCGCTGACTGGATCGCAGGGCCACGGCGAGGTTTTTGTGCAGCGTGCCTTCGTCAGGATGGGTTTCGAGGGCCGCTTCCAGCAGCGCGATGGCCTCTTCGTTTCGACGCTCCTGGCGCAGTACGACGGCCATATTGTTCAAGATGCCTACGTCGTCGGGTGAATGCTCGAGGCCGGCCCTAAGCGCGCGAAGCGCCTCGTCGTTGCGTCGCAGGCGCCGGTACGCGGACCCGAGGTTCGCCCAATGGTTCGCTTCTTCGGGTTCGAGGCGTGCGGCTCGACGCAGCGGTTCGATGGCCTCCTCGTAGCGCCGAAGGCGAAGGAGGGTGGCGCCGACCATACCGTGACCGTCGCCCTGGCGCGGCTGAAGGCGGACCACCTCGCGAAACTCCGCCAGCGCATCGTCGAGCCGGTTCAGCCGGCGCAGGAGCGTGCCCGCCGTGAAGTGTGCCGCAGCGTGGTTTGGCCGGAGCCGAATCGCTTCGCGAACCTCGCGTAGAGCCGGCTCAAGTCGGCCCGCGCGCTTGTGCACGAGCGCCATTCGATAGTGCACCTCGGCGTCGTCGGCATGGGCCGACAGAGGGGCGAATGCGAGGCAGAGAAGGGCGATGAGAAGGGCGCGGGCCATGGCGTATGTTGGCATAGGAGAGCTCCAGCGGGCCATCGACGTACGCGCCACGCAAAAAATCAGTTTCCGAGGCGTACGGACCCGAGCGACCCCGAGGGCTCGTCACCGCGAAGCAGGAAGTAGCCACCGACCGCCGCGCCGGCGACGCCAACCACGATGAGGGCGATCCACCACTTTGAGCCGCCCTCGGACGCCTCCGGCCCCTCGCCTGGTTCGATCGGTGTCACTTCCAAGGCCTCGTCGGCCGCCGGCACGGTGAGTCGAATGGGCTCGGACTCGGAGCCAAGCCCCGCAATGGGCGTGCGTGAGGGCGCTAGGGCGACGAAGAAATACTCCATCACTTGGGCGGTCTCGCCCGTTCCGAGAAGCGGGAGCCGCACGGTGCCGTTGCCGTTTTCCAGGTCCACAACCGCCGTCGCAAAGCGAGGCGCGCCCGCCGCCCGGTAGCGAACCTGGACTTCTTGGACGGCGTCCGCGCCCTCCGCGAGCTGAACCTCCAGCGAGGGCGAAGCACGCCGACGCGGCGCCGGCGGAATGTGCTCGATGCGCACGGGTACGGGTGCGCCCGCCCGCGATCGGGCTCGCTGGAATGCAGCCTGAACGACGGGACTCGCGTCGGGATCGTTGAGCTGATGGCCGGGATCGCGCTGGTAAAGCCGGTCAAGGGTGGCGTTGGCCGCCGCTTCGTCGCCGTTGGCGAGATGGGCCGTGGCCAGCACCTCGAGGGCGCCGTTTTGCTCCGCCGCGGCGCCCTGGCCCAGCAGGGCTTCCGCCATGGTGATCGCCCGGCCGTAGTCGGCGTGGAGCAGCGCTTCGCGCGCGTCGTCCAAGGTTGGCTCCTGGGCGCTGGCGACCTGCGAAAGGACCAGCAAGGAGAGCAGCGCCAGGGGAAGCGAGCGGCGATGGTGCAAGGCACGCATAGGCGCCCCTTATAGCTGCGCATGCGCCTCTTGGCACCCGGTCCCTTTGTGCCTTCCCTGCGACGTTTCTCGCCGCAAGCCCACGCGACGACTATAGTGCGCTCCGTGGTCAGCGATCGCAGCGTGGTTCGAACCTTACCGGCCTTGTGCCAGTTCGGTCGTTATGAACTGCTGGGTCGAATCGCCGTCGGAGGCATGGCCGAGATCTTTCTCGCGCGCGAACGGGAGAACGTTGCCGGGGCGGGCGACCGGCACCTCGTCATCAAGCGGGTGCTTAGCCACGTCGCCGACAACGAGACCTTTCAGAGCATGTTCTTCGACGAGGCGCGTTTGGCGATGCGACTTCAGCATCCGGCGATCGTGCACATCTACGAGTTTGGCGAAGAATCGGGTTCGACCTTTCTCGCCATGGAGTGGGTAGAAGGCATCGCCCTCGGCAAGCTCATTCGACGTGCGCGAGAGCACGGCGGCATTCCGCCCGCCGTCGCGGTCAAGATCGCCGCGACGGTGGCCGAGGCGCTGCACTACGCTCACCGTGGTAGGGGCGACGACGGGCAGGCCCTCGGGATCGTGCACCGTGACGTCTCGCCGCAGAACCTGATGATCTCGTACGAGGGTTCGGTGAAGCTGCTCGACTTCGGCATCGCGAAGGCGACCGATCAAATGAGCCGCACAAGCGACGGCCAGGTGAAAGGCAAGTTCGCGTACATGGCGCCGGAGCAGTGCGTCGGGGATCCCGTCGACGCGCGCTCGGATGTTTTCGCGCTCGGCGTATGCCTGTACGAAGCGTTAACGGGCCGCCCGCTCTATCACCGCAAGACCCAATACGAAACGATGCGGGCGGTTCTTGAGGACGCCGTTCCGATGCTGAACGAGCGCCGAGCAGGCCTTCCCGACGATCTTGATGCGATCGTGCGTAAGGCGATCGCAAAGGACGCGGCGGATCGCTACCAGTCCGCCGGCGAGTTTCAGGTGGCGCTCGAGCACTGGCTCGCGCTGCATCAGGAGATCGTGCCGGCGACGCGCATTGCCGAGTTTGTGAGCCGGGTCGTCGGCGAAGGGCCGAAGAGCGGTCAGATCGACTCGACCCCGTTCGGCCAGAGTTTCCGTGGTTCGATCCCTTCGGCGCCGCCCCTCGCGGTGATCAAGTCCACGCCGCCGCCGCGATCCAGCGCGCCGCCGCCGCCGCCGAACGCGGGGCCAGACGGTTCTTCGCTCACGGAGCTGAGCGCCAGTGAGCTCATTTCCGAAGACGAAGAACGGCTGATCGATCCATCGACGGGCGCGCTCGCCGTGGTCGAGCCGGAAACGAGGTCGAAGGGTCCGCGCCCGTGGCTGGTGTTCGGCATGCTGCTGGTCGTCGCGAGCGTGGCGGTCGCTTGGTACTTCGCGGAGGGCCGAGGTGAAACGGCAGCGGTCGCCGTCGCGCCGCCGGCAGCGACCGCGCCTGGCGCCGTCAACATGGCGGAAGGAAGCGTGCCCCGTCCTGTGGAAGGAACGAATGCGCCCGCCGAGCGAACAAATGCACCTGCAGTTGTTGGCGAAGGTGACTCGCCTGCGCCCGTGGCCGACCTTCGCGTGCGCTCGCGTCCCGCCGGCGCCGACGTCTTCGTGGATGGAGCGCCGCGTGGGCAAACGCCGCTCGAGCTGGCCGGTTTGCCCTCCGGTGCGTACGCCGTGCGAATCGTGCGCGCTGGCTACGAGCCCTGGGAGGGCTCGGCGCAGCTCGTGGCTGGCCAGCCCCTTACGCTGGACCGACGCCTCCGGCGCGTTCGGCGTTCGAGCGCGCGGGCTCGGGCTGAAATGGCGACGGAAGCCGAGATGACCGAGATGAGCAGCGCGGCCAGGGCGTCGATGGCGAACACCGCCATGGCGTCCACCACCATGGAAACGATGGCGACGGCGGGGCCAGCAGGGGAGCTGGCCGTCAATACGCGGCCCTGGTCCCGCGTGTACGTGGGCTCACGGCTCCTGGGGACCACCCCCCTCGGCGGCGTCGAGCTTCCCTCGGGGAGCGTACGCCTGCGCTTCGAGGACCGCGACGGCGAAACGCACGTGCGCACGGTGCAGGTGCGGCCGGGGCAGGTCACGCGGCAGTTTTTTGATTTTAGCGAGTAGGTGATTATCCACCTGCGCGGTAACGGTGCCGCCAAGTGTGCGCGCGCTGTGAAAGGCCAAGTAAGGGCGCGTTCGTTGACACCCCGGCGCACAACACGAACGATGCACGGGTGGCTGGACGCGCTCGCCATTCGATTCCGCAGGCCGGCGCCGTCGTCGGTGGAAAATACGAAGTTCTTCGCCTGATCGGCGAAGGGGGAATGGGCGCCGTCTTCGAGGCCGAGCACCGCGTGACCAAGCGGCGTTTCGCGCTCAAGTGGATGCAGCCCGAGTTGGCCGAGGGCCCCGAAGCGGTGATGCGTTTCACGCAGGAGGCGCGCACGAGCTGCGCCATCGAGCATCCAAACATCGTCGACGTGTTTGACATCGATTCGGACGACGGTTCGCTCTACATCGTCATGGAGCTCCTCAAGGGGGAGACGCTGGCGGACCGGATCGATCGAGGCGCCGTCGACGCAAAGGAGCTCGTTCCAATCCTGGCGTCGGCGCTCCACGGCCTTCACGTGGCCCATCAGCGCGGCATCGTTCACCGCGACCTCAAGCCCGAGAACATCTTCCTCAAGACCGTGGCACGGCAGCCGCCGGTCGCGAAAATTCTCGACTTCGGCATTTCGAAGATGGGGGCGGGCAACTCGCAGAGTGGGATGCGGATCACTCAGACGGGCGTGATGATGGGCACCGCCGCGTACATGGCGCCGGAGCAAACGCGCGACGCCGCGAGCGTCGACTTTCGCGCCGACCTCTACTCCTTTGCCGCCCTTCTTTACGAGACCTTCGCCGGTCGCCCGCCCTTCGAGTCGGACAACTTTGCCGGGCTGGTGCTCAAGATCGTGACGGAGGAGGCGCCGCCGCTCCACACGCTGAATGCGAGCCTCCCGCTTGCCTTCAGCAGGGTGATCATGCGGAACCTTTCGAAGGACCCCTCGCGCCGCAGCGAGTCGGCTCTGGCCTTTGCGGACGCTCTCGAGGCCACCCTAACGCACGAGCCCTTTGAAGACGCCGCGACGGCCGCGTCCGTACAGACCGTTCCCGCTCGGCCGGCGGCGCGTCCTGCGCAGGATACCGTTGAACCCGGCTTCGATGCGCCGCCGCCGCCGACCCG
>JBCCRV010000577.1:0-5060 GCA_039201085.1 Myxococcota bacterium
ATCAGCACATTGGCCACGCAGGTCCGCCACTGAACCAAACATGCGACCTCTGCGCAGTTGTTCGCAGTAGACGCCGGAGGCTGATCCGGAAACTCTACGACGGTTCCGTTTGCATCGACGAGCAGATCCGAGAGGCTGGCGCAGGCCGCCATCGAGTTCGCCACGAGTGACTCGCACTCGCTACCGATACCGTCAAAGGTCTGGTTTCCAACAGTAAAGCTCACGCCAGCGACGTCGACGGGCGCGACTTCGAATGAAGCGTCTTCAGTTCTTAGAACAACATTCATTCGGGCGCGGAGCTCAGAGAAAGTCTGGTCGAGTGCGCCTTCATCGAGGGACGCGCCGCCTTGCCCACAGCTCAGAGCCAGAATGCAGCTCGACAGTATGAACATTCTCTTCATCGTTCACCTCCAAAGCTGCGTGCGCAGCGAAACATGGCTCCACCTTGGTAGTCGGAGTTGTAGCGGTCTGGTGTCGTGACCCCGGGACTTCTGGCCACGTCGTTGTTTGGCCCGTGCGCGACTACGACACGTAGTTCCCCGGGGCCTTCCGGCCCTGTTGGGTCGACGCGTGATTCCGGCGAGCGGTGGTACACGCCCATGTCGTCGTGCCAGTCCGACACAAAAGCCGGGGCGCGATTGATAAAGGTATCGACCGGGTACCAAGCGCGCCGGCGCGGGTCGACACCCACATCTTCGAACACCCAGTCGGAACCTCCGCAGAGCGTCGGGACTTCATCGCAGTCGAAGTCGTTCCCCCACGGAAACGAATCCGTATTGGGTGCGGGCCCCCGAGCAACCTTCACGAACATCGCGTACGTTGGAAGCTCGCGTCCCACCCAACCGCAAAATGCGGTTGCTTGGTTCCAGGTCAGCTGAAGTATCGCTGAGTTTTGGACGAGCGGGTCCGCGAGCACTGCTCTGCCGTCCGCCATTTCCGGTTCTGTACATGCACCGGCATCAACGCACTCCGCGTACCGACCTACGGTGACCGGGTATCGGTCGATCGCGAACGCGGACATTTGAACTTCGACAAGGGGATAACGAAGGTATCGGGGGTCGGGGTCCGTAGCGCCACGCATGAATGGACCAGCGGGGATGCAGACCTCTTCATCGAGACCGTCGGTATCAAGGTCCGGACACTGCGGCTCACAAAAGGGCTCTCCGAACTCACAGTCGGCGGAACATGTCTCGATCGCAAACTCGTCGGCATCGCATCCTTCAGTCGCGCGTCGCGTT
The DNA here is from genome assembly GCA_039201085.1 of Myxococcota bacterium. Taxonomy (GTDB): domain Bacteria; phylum Myxococcota_A; class Polyangia; order Polyangiales; family Houyiibacteriaceae; genus JBCCRV01. The sequence goes on from JBCCRV010000577.1 coordinate 1,239, forward strand.
TCACCGGGAAGGCACTCGCCATCCGGCGTGACTTCGCCAAAGTCGCCCCAGGTGCATTCTACGTTGCAGATGCGTGCTTCCTCACCGCACATCGGCGTGTTGCGTCGCTCACTGGTTCCAGGAGCGCACTCGCCTTGATTGAGGCAGAGGTCGCTGAGGACCCAGACTCCGCCGGTGCAGGTTTCTTGGCCTTCGCCGCAGTTGCCGCAGTCGGCTGGGCGGACGGCGCCCTCCTCTCCGCACGCTTCGGCCATATCGGCTTCCGCCATGTCGACCTCGGACATGTCCATCGCAGCATCAACGGCGGCTTCGGGCGCCATGTCGGTGGGGACGCCGCTGTCGAGCTCAACGCGCTCGTCTTCGGCGGCGTCGATCGATGCGTCGGGGACGCTGCCGTCGAGCGGTGCGGTGGTGCTGTCGCCGCACGCGAGGGCGAAAGCAGCCGTTGCGCCAATGAAGATGGCGAAGGGGCTGGGTGAGGGTCGGAGCATGTTGAAGGACTAGGGGTTGGGTGTGACGTGAGGGGGCTCGCGCTGAAACGGCGGTGAGTTTTTGAAGGGGACGCGCGTTAGTTGTTTGCGCGTTTGGCGCTGCGCCGTCGCAGCGCGAAGGCGACGAGCGCGAAGGCGAGGGAGGTTGGTGGGCCGCCGGCACTGCAGCCGCTTGTGGGGCGGCGGCAGACGGAGCGGCCGTCGACTTCGCTGCAGCGGTAGTCGCTTGGGCAGGCTTGGTCGGTGCAAGAACGGGTGCACTGGCTGCTGCCGTCGTCGGTGACGCAAAGGAGGCTTTCGCAATCGTTGCCGGAGCGGCAGCTTTCGCCGAAGCGGGCGGCGCGCGCGGGTTCGCAGGCGCCGCTGCGGCATTCGCCGCGCGAGCCGCAATCGATGTTGGTGTTGCAGGGCAGTGAGCAGAAGCCGTCGGCGGCGCAGGTGCCGGCGGAGCAGGAGGCAAGGCCGTCGCCGCAGGGATCACCGAGGGCGGCGCATTCGATGCCGCAGCCTTCGCGGCAGACTTCGTCGCAGGTGGGTTCGACGGGCTCGGGGTAGAGGTAGCAGAGGCCGTCGGCGTCGGACGCGGAGAGCATGACCTGCGAGTCGCGGTGTTCGGGGTAAAGGGCGGAGCCTTCGTAGGTCGCGTTGCAGCGCGGCGCGCCGGCGTCGTCGAACTCGCAGGGGTGGAGGAGGCCGAGCACGTGGCCGAGCTCGTGGGTGAGCACGGCTTCGAGGGACACGCCGCGGGACTCAATGCGTTCGACGTTGAGCAGGACCGTGGCGCCGCCGATCACCCAGCGCTCGTCGCGGCCTTGGCCGATGGTCCGGTAGCTGAGGTCCGTGGTGGCCAAGGCCTCTTCGTCGAGGCCGCGGGCGGACCAGTTGCGGATTCGCTCGACGAGGACGTCGGCGAAGGGTGGCTCGGTGACGTTGAGGGTGACGTCGGCGCACGCGACGGCGGACCAGACGTTGGCGGCTTTGGTGAGGGCGTCGAGTTCGACGCGGGATTGGGCGCCGTCGCGGTAGGTGATTTGCAGCTCGGAACTCACCCAGCGGACGGGGCCGCTGGCGGGGAAGTCGGGCTGGTCTTCGGCCGTTCGAAAGGCGGGGTTTGCCGGGGTTTCGGCGGCTGCGAGGGTGGGGGCGAGAACTAGGAGAGCGAAGGCTGCTGCGGTTGCTCTGGCCTTGAGGTTCGCCACTAGCGCCATTGCGATACGCACCCCAAACGAGTGAATACCCTGCATGACGCTGGCCCAGCGACTGCATGCTGATCCTTGAAGAGTGGATCTTGTTTTCTGCTCGCCCCGGGTCCCCACGGATTCTGCTTTAGGGGATCTTGCAAGTGGGATTCAAGGGCGAATTTTGTCGACCCAGGCGGACCTCACGGTCCTGTCACTTTTGGTGGGGCGGGACACAAATGAGTCATAAAGCCTTTCAAATTAATACTCAGACAGTAAACCGTAGCGATATCGGGACGTTATACGAGTCGACATATGCGTTCGACAGGCGTAGCTCGATCGGATCTCGAGGTGGGGCGTTAGGTTTTCTCTAATGCAGTCGAAGACTTTTCGTATTGCTCAAAATAAGTGAGACATCACACGAGATGACCCCGCGTCCCTTGTTGGGCGATCGCGCAAGCCGTGATCAGGCGGCGAACGAGGAGTCTACTCTCCGGGGTTTTCCAGTTCTGAGAATTCCCTGAATCTCCGACTCGCCGTAAGGGTACGGAACCGAGTAGGTCGGTGCGCTGCGCTTGTACTGTCGCAAGTTTCGCGCTCAGGAGATGTTTGCTCGGGTGGGGCGGCTTCGTCGGCATCCGCACGTTCGGTGCGGCTGGCTGCTTTCTTCCGCTGGCGCGTCCGATATGCCGCGGTGCTCGGGCCCACGGGCTGTGCGCTGAGGTGCTATACGCACGCCATGGGTCTTGAACTTGGAGCGCGTCTTTCGGTGGTGCAGCCGTCGGCGACGGTGGCGATTTCTACGCGGGCAAAGGAGCTGAAGGCACAGGGGGTGGATGTGCTCAGCTTTAGCGTGGGGGAGCCGGACTTTGATACGCCGGCGCACATTCGCGAGGCGGCCAAGGATGCGATCGATCATGGCGCGACGCGCTACACGGCGGCGCGCGGCACGCTGGCGCTTCGAAAGGCGATTTGCGACGCGAGCTTGCGGCGGCGCGGGGTGGCGCACAGCCCAGCCGAAGTCGTGGTGAGCTGCGGGGCGAAGCACACGCTCTTCAATCTTTCGATGGCGCTTTTTGATCCGGGTGATGAGGTGATCATTCCGGCGCCGTATTGGGTGAGCTATCCGGCGCAGGTGCAGATTGCGGGGGCGAAGCCGGTGATCTTGGACGCGGACGCGCCGCAGAACTTCTTGATCACGCCGGCGCAGCTGAAGGCGGCGCTTTCGCCGAAGACGAAGGCGGTGGTGCTTTGTTCGCCCTCCAACCCGACGGGCGCGGCGTATGATCGGGACGGGCTTGGGGCGCTGCTGGAGGTGCTTCGCGATGCGGAGTGCTACGTCATCGTGGACGAGATCTACGGCGAGCTGGTGTACGGCAAGGATGTGCCGTCGCTGCTGAGCTTGGCGCCGGAGCTGAAGGAACGGCTGGTGATCGTCGACGGCGTTTCGAAGACGTACGCGATGACGGGCTGGCGCATTGGATGGATGCTGGCCAACGAGAAGCTGTGTGCGGCGTGCAACAAGCTGCAGAGTCAGAGCACGACGAATCCGGCGGCGGTGAGTCAGGCGGCGACGATTGCCGCGCTGACGGCGCCGCAGGAGAGCGTGGACACGATGCGCGAAGCGTTTGAAGCGCGGCGGAACTATTTGGTCGGTGCGCTTAACGGGCTGGAAGGGGTTACGTGCACGATGCCGGATGGGGCGTTTTATGCGTTTCCGGACGTGAGTGGATGCTTGGGGAAGAAGGCGGGCGATAGGGTCGTGGGAACGGACTTGGAGCTGTGTGCGTACCTGTTGGATGAGGCGCGGTGCGCGTTTGTGCCGGGGAGTGCGTTTGGGGCGCCGGGGCACGTGCGGTTTAGCTATGCGGCGTCGATGGAGCAGCTTGAGGAAGGGATTCGGCGGGTGGCTTTGGCGCTTGGTGCGTTGAGCAAGCTTGGCTGACTGACTGGCGATTCGCTTGTGCGAGGGGCTTTGGACCTGAGCCGGGAGGCTTGATGGTCCGGAGCCTTTTTTGCTTTGACGGAGACGGAGACGGAGACGGAGACGGAGACGGAGACGGAGACGGAGACGGAGACGGAGACGGAGACGGAGACGGAGACGGAGACGGAGACGGAGACGGAGACGGAGACGGAGACGGAGACGGAGACGG
>JBCCRV010000578.1:0-5058 GCA_039201085.1 Myxococcota bacterium
CCAAGGGCAAGTGGTTCTGGTTCGGGAAACGCTTCGAGCTGAGTCATGCGCGGATAGATCGCGGCGGTCCAGGTTTCGCGCCCCCAGCGCAGCACGCCGCCCGGCGCCAGCGTCACGCGCGTGAGTGTATTGCCGCTGCACAGTCCGCCCGTCGGGTTTCGGATGCATCCCGTGAGCACCCTTTCTTGCGGCTCCGAAGACACGTTTACGATCTGCAGCTCGAGGTCGAGGTGCTCTCCCGATCGCACCTCTCTCGGACCGACGGCTTCGAGCCGAAGGTCGGCGTCTTCGTTCGTCCGCCGACGGCGAATCGCCGACACCGCCGCTTCGTCCCCGTCGAGGCGTACCGTGGCGGCGTAGTTCTCGCCCGGTCCGCCGTCGGGCACGGGGCCCTGCACCCGCAGCACCTGCTGATCGCTCACGGGGTCGTCGGGTCGCACGACGTCCGCCGGATCCACGGCACAGACTTCACGGACGACTCCGTAGTCGAGCGCCTCGCCTCGGCACGGGTCGGAAAGCGCTTCGGGCGCCGCCTGAGTGTTCGTCGCTTCGTTCGCTTCACCGGCCTCCGCGCCCGCCGTCGGTTGAGGTGCCGGACGCGACTCCGGAGTACTTACGCATGCCGCGAACATGCACGCGGCCACGAAGTAGTAGACGTAGCCGGGATCAGTACCCATGGATCACCACGTCCGGAAGTGCACGCTGAAGCGCCGCCCGTCCGCGCTGCGTCACCCCATCGCTCACGTAGACGTTGCGCAGCGAGGTCATGCGACGAAGCGGCACGAGCGCTGGGTCGCCCAGCGGGGTGTTGTTGAAGCGAAGCGTCTGAAGCGAAAGGGTCGAGACGTGGTTCATCGCTTCGTTCTCGAGCATGTCGCATCCCGTAAGGTCGAGCGTTTGCAAAGATCGAAGGTCGCCGACCGTCGGCAGGCGACGCACCGCGGCACGCAGCAAAAGCTCTCGCAGCGAGGACAGGGGCGACAAGAGTGCCAGCGATTCATCTGAAAAGGCCTCGGAGTAAATGTGAAGTTCTTCGAGCGCGCTAAGGCGGGCGATCGGTTCGAAGGCCTGAGCCTCTCCATGCTCAGCGAGGTAGAGCTTCAGTGTTCGAAGGCCACGGAGCGCGCCGATGGGAGTGAGATCGGGCATGGCCTGGGGGCGAACCAACGACAACTCGAGGGACCGAAGTTCCGTGAGGTGGCGTAGCGGTTGCAGAGTCGTTTCGGCGGATGTGCTGTAGAGGTTGCTCAGCCGCATCTTGAGCTTCGTCAGACGCGTCAGCACGCCGAGCGCCGAAAGGTCGGACGACACCGTCTGAAACTCGAGTCGTCGAAGCTCCCGGAAGTTTCGCCGAATCTCCGGATCGATCTCTTGCCATTCGAGCTCAAGTTCGCGAAGAGCGCGGGCGGAAGAGAGCAGTTCGACCGATTCGATCTTTCCCACCAGGGCTTGAAGCCCCGCGAGGTTGGCGACGTGCTGCAGGTCAACCTCGTCGGTGCGCCCGACAACGGCTTCCACGTTGGGTAGGGATAAGAGCGCTCGAAACAGGGCTGCACCCGGCCCATGCAGCCTCGATACGGCCAAACTCCGCCGCGCACGAAGCCACGCGATCAGCCGACTGGGGACCGTGTCGTACGTCTCGCGAAGGTGAATGTGCACGTAGGGCACCTCGGGCATTTGCTCGATTGCGCTCATCATGCCTTCGAACGCCGCCTCGGAGCACGTTTCAAGCAGTCCTAGTAGCACCGTCGTTCCCCGCACCTGCCACGACGCGCATGGGATTGGGCGTCCACTAGCTCCGGTGCGGGATTCTCCGACATTGGGGTGTCGACCGCACTCGAATAGAGCACGTTGAGTCGGTCGCCCTCGATGCGGCTCAAAGCAAGGTAGCTGCGCCCGATTTCCCAGGTGTTGCCATCGACGCGGTACTTTCCTCCTGCGAACTCAGCGACCGTGATGCCCTTCCATTCGGCGATCCGAATGATGCGTTCCAAGTGATGATGGGGCGGCGATTCGAAGAGAACATGTTCGACAGCGCTATCGCCTTCTCCACGCGTCGTGACGATCGCCGGCCGGGCCGTCCGTTCCGCTGCGACAAGCTTCCTCACCCAACGCGCGTAGACGAGAATCTCGGGACTTTCGCCGGTGAGGTTGAAGACACAGGCTCGCAAGACAGCCGCCAGCGCTTCGTCGAATCGATTCGCGGCAAGCGCAGTCTTGCATTCGCGGAGGGCTTCATTCGCAAGCTCCGGAAGCTCGTTGGTTCGTCCCGGAATGAGCCGCCATGCATCGGAGCCGAAGTAGGTCGTGAGAAGCGTAGACACGAGCTCTTCGGCCGTTTTCTCGGAGGGCCTCGTGCCCTTTGGCCAAACCATCGATGCCGTCACCGGGAAGTCGCCGATCACGGCGTCAACGAACAGCTGACCGTACTCGGTTTGGACCGTCTCGACGGTGAGCTCCAAGAGACCCGCTGTATAGTGGCTGAAGCGAGCCTGCAGTTGCTCCGTTAGTTTCTTTCGACCGCGCATGGTGGTCCGTTCATTGCGCGTCCACGTCGGCAGTCAGCGCTTCGATCAGCTCCATCATCTTCTCGCCGTCTTCCAGGTCGGGGTCGGACCACTCGATGGAAACGGTGCGGCTTTGGTCATCCAGCTGATATTGGACGCACACCTTGGTTCCCTCGGCCCAGGCGGAGCGGAACGTCTCGCCGCTAAACCACTCACCAAGCTGGTCAAAGTCCGCCGCTTGCTGGAGCGCGTCGACCAGCCAAGGCAGGGGCTGCGTGGATTTGTTTGGTTCTTGACGGTTCATTGCTGTGTCTCCTGTCGGTTCGATGTTTGGATCTCGAGCTGGGTCATCCACGAGGCGAAGGAATCCCCAGCGGATTTCGAGCCGAAGAGACAGTAAAATCGCGGATGAGCTGGGCATGAAGGCCTGGGTGTTCATAGGCCCTAGAACTGGAGCAGCGGCAGCTGGGCTTCCAGCGCCTCGAAGGGCGCGTTGTCGTCGCTGTTCGCCATCGGCGTTGCGTCGATCAACAGGGTTTGCAGCAGCGAAAGCTGCGACACGTGTCGGAGCGCACCGACCGTCACGCGGGTCTCGCGTAGATCCAGCGTGTCGAGCGACGTCATACCGCTCACATGCGCGAGCCCCGAGTCCCCGACGGACTCCGCTGCGCGAAGACTCAGCGTGCGTAGCCGCAGACTGGCTAGATGCGATAGCTCCGCGTCGGCAAACTCGCCGTAAGACAAGTCCAGCATCTGCAGCGAGCGGTGTTGAGCGAGCGGCGCGAGGCTGGACGCGACACTGTGCAACGTCAGCGCCTTGAGCGATGTCAGCGCGGCCAATGGCCGGAGACTCGTGGAATAGACATCCGTAAGTCGAAGTGTCTCGAGCGATGTGAGGCCGGAAAGCGCTCGAATACCTGCGTCGCCGAAATCGTCGGCGCGGATGCTCAGGAAGCGAAGCGTCGATATTTCGCCGATCGCGCGGCAACCGGCGTCATCAATGGACAAACCTCCCACATCAAGAACCTCGAGCGGAAGTTCGCGAAGATGCGTCATCCCGGCGCCCGTGACCGCGGTCCTTCCTCCGGAGAGATAAAGGCGCTGCAGCGGAAGATGCGTCAGCCGATGCAGTCCCGCGTCGGTCACGTTTGTGCTCGCGAGGTTTAGGGACCGTAGGGGCGCTTGCGCCAAGTGAGCGAGACCGTCGTCGTTCACCTCCGTGCCCTCGAGATTCAGGTTCTGAAGGGGAAGGCCGCTCAGGAAGGCCAGTGCATCGGATTCGACCTGCGTTCTGCTGAGGTTCAGCTCAGAGAGCGCCGTCATCGACGCAAGAGCGGAGAGACCTTCACCGCGCACTCCCGTCCACCGTAGGTTCAACGACGTTATCGACGTTAGGGGCTGGAGATGCGCGAGGGCCGCGTCATCGACTTGCGTGCGCGCCAGGTTGAGCGATCGAAGCGGCAGGCCGCGCAGATGAACGAGACCCGCCCCCGTGATCTGTGTGCGCTCCAAATCAAGATGCGAGAGCGACTGCAACTGTGAAAGGTGCGAGAGCCCAGCGTCCGAGATCGAAGTATCCGCCAGGCGGAGCCTCGAAAGCGATTCAAGCCCTGCCAGCTCCGCAAGATTCTCGTCGGCGACACCTGTGACTTCCAGCGCTTGGAGCGGCAGACGCCGAAGACCCTCGAGCGCGCCCTCCGTGAACCGAAGCACGGCCTTCTCCACCGACGGCAGACGAGACGCCACCTCCAAGGGCGCATTGAAGCGAATTCCATCCCGTACATGAAGTTCGCGAACGCTCCCGTTTCGCGGAATGTTTGCTGCGCGCACGCCTCCGCCAAGACAGAGCGTATGCAGGCTGCGCACGTGGGTGAGGTCGTGTGCAGACTGCGGTGACTCAAGCTCTAGGCTGTGGAGCCCGTCGCCAGAGATGCCGGTATGCCAATCGGCTAGACTGAGGCGCGCGGGCGCCAAGCGGTTGAGGCATTCCACCGCCGTCGACGTCAAAGGAGATTCGTAGACGAGGCTATCGCCCAGCGGATACTGATCCGTCGGCCGCGGACGGAAGTGCTGTCGCAGCGTGTCGCTGCAGAGTTCTTCCTCCGAGCGCACGATCCATGTGCGTCCGTCCACGTCGACCGGATTCCAGGTGCCCGCAAAGACAGCATGTTGCGCGTGACCGTCGTAGTCGCCCATGAGCAACGTCGATGCTCGAAGAGTAAACCCGGGCCCCATACCCTGGCAGCTAAACGCATCGTTCATGACTGCCCTACGCACCGTGGCGTTCTGCGGATCGCGCTCAACATAGACCTGGTTTGCTTGGTCGTCCGCCGCCTGCTCGGTAGGCGGAAGTGTGGGCGAGGTCGCACCGCAACCAATGCCGAACAAGACTATCAGCACTAGTCGAGCACGAACGCCTTGTAGGACGTGCGGACTAGCGAAGGCTTGGTGGCGGTGGATACGTGATTTTGACATCCGGGAGTCACTCGGGTGGAGTCTTGCTGGCTGAGTCTGTTTGGTTGGGCAGTTCTGAAAGAAGGATCAGCGGGCA
>JBCCRV010000579.1:0-5046 GCA_039201085.1 Myxococcota bacterium
CCCGCCGGCGAGGAAGCGAACGCGACCCCGCCCAACGGAAGCCCCGCAGCCGCCGGTGCCGAAGAGCGCTCCGAACCGGCCGCCGAGTCCGAAGAGCCGCGCGCCTCCCGCGAGCCGCGAGGCATGTTTGGCTGCAGCGTGAGTGCGGGCGTCGGCGCCTAAATGACCGACCGCATAGACTCCATGTCTTCGAATCGTGGTCGGTCATTTAAACCGCGTTACGAGCCAGCCGTTACGGGACCAGCACCAGCTTGCCGATCGTTTCGCCCGATTCGATGGCGCGGTGCGCATCGGCCACGCGGTCGAGCGCGAACGACTGCACCGGCGGCGCGACGATCGCGCCCGATTCAAGCCACACTCGAATGTCCGCCATCGCCTCCTGGAGCAGGTCCTGTCGGTCGAAGAGGTAGCTCAGGTTGAAGGCAAGCACGCTCTTGCTCTCGTTCGTCATGTCGAGCGGATTGAAGCGGGGCGTGCGCAGGTAGTCGGCGGCCAGCTTGAGGTAGTTGGTCCGAGCGCCGCCGCGCGGAAGCATCGTGGCGAAGCCGTAGACCACAAGCTTGCCCGGGCTCGCCAAATGGGCGTAGCTCTCTCCCAACGTCGCTACCCCGTTCGCGTCGAGGATCACGTCAAAGCCAGCCGGAGCGATGCGTTCGGCGCGCCGCCAAAGGCGCTCGCGCGACTTGTCGATGACGTGATCGCACCCGAACGCACGGGCAACCTCGACCTTGTGCGTTCGACCCACCACGCCCGTGACCTCGCAGCCGATGCGCTTGGCCAGCTGAACGAGGCATCCACCCACGCCGCCCGCCGCCGAGTGAACAAGCACCCGTTCGCCGGGCCGAGGATGCGCAAGGCTGTGAAGGGCGAAGTGCGCGGTCACGAAGATGGCCGGCAGGGATGCGCCTTGCTCGAAGCTTAGGGCCTCGGGCAACGCGAAGATCTGAGCCCGCGGCAGTGTGATCGCTGAAGCGTAGCCGTTGAACAGCGTGACACCGATCACCCGATCGCCGGGCCGTAGATCGCTCACTTCACTTCCGACCGCGACGACCTCACCGGCCACCTCAAAGCCGGGCGTGATGGGCCAACCCACAAACTCCCGCGCCGACGCGTACAGACCCATGCGCACGATCACGTCCGCGTAGTTCACGCCCGCTGCCCGCACCGATACGGTGACATCGTTCGGGCCGGGCGGCGCCAGCTCGAGCGTCTCAATGCGCAGGCGATCGTACGAACCAGCTTGGTCGATGCGAACGCGGCGGGCGGTGATGGTGGTCATGACCATTCGCCTAGACCGCCTTCACTTTGAACTGAGCTTGCGGCGTTCGTCCTGTTGTTCGAGGACAAGGAACGATGACGCAGGAATGTAGGCACATTTCAAGGAAGAGTGACGCCGCGAGGGCGGGTTTCGGTGGGCGCAGCGCGGTCATTTCAAGCGGCAAGCGGTCTAAATCTTGGCAGGGTACGTGCCGAGGACGCGCATCATGCTGGTCTCGAGCGCAAGCGCGTCGAGCGCACGCTGCACGCGAAGGTCCGCCGGGTTGCCTTCGAAGTCGAGGTAGAAGCGGTACTCGAAGGGGCTGCGCGGCAGCGGACGGGACTCCAGCTTGGTGAGATTGATCTCGTGCTCGGCGAGGAGCGCGATCGAACGCGCGAGGGCGCCGCGGCGATGCTGCGTGCTAAAAACCACACTCGTCTTGCAGGGCACGCGCGGATCGACGGCGCGAGGCTGGCGCGCAACGACGACCATGCGCGTGAGGTTGGCCTCTTCATCCTGAACGCCGCGAACCAGAATCGGAAGGTCATGGACATTGGCGGCGTCCTCACTGGCGATGGCGGCCTGGGCCGGATCCGCTTCCGCCTTCACCTTCGCGACCGCAAGGGCCGTGTCTTCGAAGGCTTCGGCGCTGCTCGTCAGCGTTCCCAGGAAGCGACGGCACTGAAGGAGCGCTACCGGGTGCGAATACACGCGCGTCAGCGACTCGACGCTCGCGCCCGGCAGACCGATCAAGTGGTGCACAACGGGCTGGGCTTCTTCACCCACGATGAAAAGGTGAAAGTCGTCGAGCAAATCGTAGCTTTCGTTGATCGATCCGGCGATGGTGTTTTCAATGGGCAAGACCGCATACTCGCAATCGCCGTCCTGAACGGATTCCAACATCGGGCGAAAGGCGCGGAAACCGCGGTACTCGGTTTCGCCCCCAAAGGCCGCAAAGTGGCGGCGGGCGGCGCTGTGACTGAAGGCGCCTTCGCCCCCCTGGTAGGCGACGCAGCGCGAGGTATGCGAGTCGCCGGCGAGGAGCACTTGCTGGCGACGCACGCTGTGGTCGATGAGCTCACGGTAGATGCGCTCGATGACGAAGGGTTCTACGCCTTCGGCTTCGCCAAGGCTCAGCAGGCGATTCAGCAGCGAACGCTCTCGACCGCGATCGCGAAGCGGTCCACCGGACTCCTTGGCCAGGGCAACGCGGTCGATGACTCGCTGCCGGGCGGCCAAGGTCGCGACCAAGCGACCGTCGATCTCATCCAGCTCACGCCGAAGGGCGAGGAGCGCGTCCGTTGGCGAGGAACCCATGCCCTCGCCTTAGGCCGGCGCGGGCGCTGCTGTCAACGTCGGGAAAGACCCCGCGCTTCGAGCTCGTAGAAGACGGCCCCCGCCTCGCGCTGCACGAAGACCCCGCCTCCGGCTTCAATGAAGGCCGAGCCGAGGCGCTTACGGTACCACGCGCCGGTCCGGAGAAAGACGTCGCCATCGGTCGCCGATTGGTCACACGCGTGCTTCCAGTCCCATGCTGTGAGCACTTCCAAGTAGAGAGCGACGCCCGTCAGACGCGCCAGCGTTTCGATGGCGCGGCTTGCCGCTCGATCGTCGAGGTACTGGAGCACGCCCTGGCAGATCACCAAATCGGCGCCCGGCCCTTGGAAGTTCTCGACCGAACCCTGCTGCCAGCCATAGCGGGCGCACATGGCCGGTGCGTATTCAACGCCCGTGTAGGCGAGATCCGGCCGTACGTCCGCCAGGGCGCGCCTCCAAAGTCCGATCCCGCAGCCCATGTCGAGCGCCGACGTGAGCTCGAGGCCAAGCAGATCGACGAACGCCAGCACGAACGCCGCGCGCGCGCGAACCTCCGCGCCATCGATCACCGGCTCGTCGCCGTAGTGACGCTCGAAGTAGGCGTCGTCGAAGTCACCCGGCCTAAAGGCCCTACGGGCGTTGCTCCTGCCAGCGCTCATGGCGGCCGGCGCTAACGCGAGAACACGGTGCAGCCCAGGTCGATCTCGACGCGCGCCTCCCGCGCCTCAAGGTCTTCGCAGGTCGTCGGGCAGACCTGAACGCGGTCCGAGCGGTCGACGAACCACCACCCGCCGTTCGCGCCGCATGCGCCCTCGTCCGGGACGTTCGGAACCACGAAGGGCGCAGGCTGCCCCGGTTCCGTTGCCAGGACCGTGATGTCTTCCGGGTCGTAGATGATCCCGTCGGGCGGCGGCAGGGGCAGGCGGTACGAACAGGGAATCGGGATGCGAATCGCCACGCGCTCGTTTAGCCGTTCGAAGAGCTCGGACCAGTCGTCGTTGCAGATGCTCATCGTGAGGCCGCCGGTGGCATCGGCCATCTCGTAGTACTCCTCACCAACGCGAAAGGCCGAGCCCGACTCGTGCGTGCACACGCCGAAGGGGTTCAACGGCGTCGAGGGAAGACGCTCGGACGCGACCGCGTGAAAGATGAAGTCGTGCCCGAGAAGCTCAAGCATCTCCTCGCGGAAGTCCTCCCACTCGAAATCGCGGCTGTTGTCGTCGGTCACGACGACGAAATGCGTGATCGCGTCGGGACGCAGGCTCGGCTCATACGAGTCGAAGGCCGTGAGAAGCTGGAGCAGTGCATCGGTGCTGCCTACGCGCTGTTCGACGGCGACAAAACGGCCACTGAAGCCGGCGGGCGGGGCGGGGGCGTACCCCCCCTGCGCCACGAACACCGTGCGCGAGTCGATGTCGGCGCCGGAGAGCGCATCCCAAAACACGTTGATGTTGTTGCGCATGCGCTCGAGGTCGTCGGCCATCGAGATGCTCGTATCGAGCGCCCAAATCGTGTCGACGGGAATCGACGCTTCGCGCCCAGCCACCCGTACCGAGTCTGGGCATTCGGGCACGAACATGTCGACCGGCATTTCCGCCATGTCGGATGCGTCGAACATATCCGCCGCGTCGAACAGATCGGGCGCGTCGAAGCTGATATCCGCGACGTCCGGCGTTGCGTCCACGCCCGCGTCCGAAGCCTCCGCATCGGGCGCCATCAGCCCCGTGCGAGCGCCACAGGCGGCGACCAGCCCAACGAGGGCCGGTGTGAGGTAGGTCGCAGCTCGCATCAGCGTTGCCATAAGCAATCCGGATGCCAGGGTCAAGGTGACCAAAGTCCCAGGCTTTTCTTCGATTTTCGGGCAAAACGGCGCAGCCCGTAAGAATCCTGACGGCCGGAGCGCGCAGCCGCGTCGAAATTGACGGCCTCAGCGCAGATCGATCGCCGTGACCTCACCGAGTGCCTCGCCAAAGAAGCGCGCGGCGACCTCCTCAAAGCGGTCTGGAAGGTCCGTCACCCGGACCTGCAGCGTTGCGTCGCTTCCCGGTTCGGCGGCCCGCGCGCGCGACTCGAGCTCGCTCGCCAAGGTGCGGGCCAGCGCCTCCGCGCTGTCGGCGACGGCAAGCGAGGGATGCAGCATGCGCCGACCCACCCGCTCGATCGTGTCGCGAAAGAGCGGATAGTGGGTGCAGCCCAGCACGAGCGCATCGATGCCCGCTCCCTCAAAGGACGCCAGGTACCGCTCGACGACCCGTTCGGGCACCTCACCGTCGAGCCAGCCCTCTTCGGCGAGGGGAACGAGCAAGGGCGCCGCCCGCTGCACCGCTTCAGCCCGGCTGTCGAGCGAAGCGATCGCGCGCCCGTACGCGCCCGAAGCCACCGTTCCCGGCGTGGCGAGTACGCCCACGCGGCGCACGTTGGAGCGGTCAAGGCCCGCCTTCGCACCCGGCACGACCACGCCCAAGACCGGC
>JBCCRV010000580.1:0-5041 GCA_039201085.1 Myxococcota bacterium
AAAGCGAACGCCCCTTCGCTGTCCGACGTGTGGGGAGCGGACGCTTGGTCAAAGCGGCGACCGATGCGCGCGCGATGGCGCGCGGCTGCTGCCGCGGGCTGCGGACCCTTTGCTCGGCGAGGTGCTTGGCGGCGCCTACCGAATCGCTGCGCCGCTGGCGCGCGGCGGCATGGGTCTGATCTATCGGGGCCGACACGTCCGCCTGGAGCGCGACGTGGCGGTGAAAGTACTCAGTCCCTCGTTTGCACAGAATGAACTCGCCCTTCGACGCTTCTACCGCGAAGTGGAGGCGCTGGCGCGGGTCCGTTCTCCTCACGTCGTGCACGTGCTCGACGCAGTGCAAGGGGAAGACGGCCGGCCTTGCCTTGTCACGGAGCTGCTCGAAGGCGAAGACCTGCAAAAGCGGCTCTCGCGCGATGGCAGACTGCCGCTCATCGATGCGCTTGAGATCGCACTCCAGCTCGCTGACGCGTTGATTGCGGTGCACGACGAAGGCGTGCTTCACCGCGACCTCAAACCGTCCAACGCCTTTCTTTGCCAGCGCCAGGACCCGACCTCGGTCGACGACGGGGACGGCGCCTCACGCTTCAAGCCGCACGTTCGTCTTCTCGATTTCGGCGTCGCGCGCGTCGAAAGCGAACCGCACCTCACGCGCGACGGCGCCGTCGTCGGCACGCCGGCCTACATGGCGCCGGAGCAAGTGCGCGGGGCCAAGAATGCGTCGATTCGCGGGGACGTCTACGGCATAGGGGCCATCCTCTACCGAGCGCTCACGGGCGTGGCACCCTACAGCGCGGGGCCCGCGACGCAGGTTCTAGCAGCGGTGCTCGACGGTCCGCCGAAGGCTCCTTCGCTTCACAACCCCGCCCTTCCGATCGACGTCGAGGCGCTGATCCTGCGTGCGATGGCCCGCGATCCGGACGACCGTTTTGCCAATGCACGGGCCTTGCGTCAGGCGCTTAAGGAGCTGCTCGTGCGCCACGGTTCGAAGGTTCCATGGGCAACACGAGGTAGGGGAACGGCGGTCGCCGCCGCCGCCGCGACGGCCGCGAGCGTCGCCCTTCTATCCGCCACCCTCATGCCCGCGCCCCTCGAGCGCTACGGGCCCGCTGCACTGGGCCTCGTGGTCTTTGGCGCGCTGCGCAAGCTTGATGCCGCCGATCTCCGCCCGCTCTTGCTCGCCGCCTTCGGTGCACTGGCGGTCGTGGGCGCCGCTGCGTGCGCAGACCTATCGCTCGCCGGTGCGCTACCCGTGGCCTTTGCGCTCGGCGCGCTCCTGGGCCTTTCTCAATGGAGGCGCTCGAAGCGCAGCGCGCCCGCATCCTCGACGCAGGCTGAGTGCACCCAGAGCACGATGACGCCCTCTTCGTCGCTGAGTCGCCCGGCAAGCCAACGAACGCCCGCGCGCGCCCGTACCTGACGGAAGCGTTCCACCTCGCCGCCCTTGCCGCGAAGTCCAAGCCAATGGCCTTCTCGGTCGATGGCGCTCCCGTCCACGTAGCGCTCCGCGGCAACCAGTACAAAAGGCTCGGCCAGGGCGGGAAAGGAGCGCTTGCTCTTTCGATAGAGGTCGATGAGCGCGGCAAAGTCCCGTCTCGCGAACTCGCCGGCTCGCTTTAGCGTGGTCTCATCGACCCGCGGCACCACTTCGTACTGAAGCAGTCGAAGCCGTTTCGGCGCCGGCCCTCCAAAGGACTCGGCCAGGCCCACGCGCAACAGCCTCGGCGACGGCCCCGCAGTCCGCCCTTCACCGGAGGCTTCGAAGTCCTCGCGGTAGACGGTCCCGGAACGCATGCAGAGCAAGTGGCGGCGTTCGATCCCGCGCCGCTCGTGGCCAACGAGTCGGCCGCGACCGACTTCGAGAAGCTGCCGATCGGAAAGACTCACGCGGGACGCGCGCCCGAGCTCCGCCACCGTCCCGTCGTGCGACGCGAGCCATGCCGCAATGCGCGGCGTGATCGTTTCGCCGCTCGAGGAAAGCTCCTGGGATAGCCGCGTCACGCCGTCCAAGAGCCGCGCCGCCTTCTCCACGTCCCGTTGCGAAAGCGCTTCGCGAAGCCGCCCGAGGGCGCGCGCAATCCCAAGGGGCACGGCCTTGGGCAGAATCGCCTCGATCGCCCCCAGCGCCTCGCTCACGGAAGGCGACTCGCGAAAATCCCGCACGCCGCCCCGAACGATGGCCGTAACAAGCTCCTCGAGGAGCGGCGCCAACTGCTGCAGCCAGCTCTGCGGCCGTGGCGCGTCGGGCACGCGGCTGATGCGCTCGCCCTCCTCGCCCGCTTCAACGGCGATGCCCAGCGCTTGAAGGGCGGCTCGAACATGGGGCCCATCGGTCCGGCCATCGCTGCTCGTCGCAATCCACGCGTCGTCCCGTAGGGCGAGGGCCACCAGTTCGGTGACGCCATCGACCTCCACCTCCAGCGTCGCGCGTCGAATCGTGGCTTCCGCCGCGCTCACGGTGCGCCGAGCTTTCGCGAACTGAGTGCGACGCGGCGTCGCTCCAGCTCAAAGCGCTGCGGACCGCTCGCCCAGCGCAGATCGAGGGTGAGCGCCTCGTTGACCAAGCCCCGCGCCACGTCTGCGCGCCCTTCCCGCTCCACCTGCTCAGCCCGCGCAATGAAGGACCGCGCCAGCGCACGAATGAGGATCGGGTTTCGCTCCACCCGCCGGCGGTCCGCTTCGAGCGCGCGGCGGAAGGCGCCGAGCGCCTGCGCGTGATGGCTCTTGCTCGCGTGCGCTAGACCCATCGCGATGTGCGGCGATGCCCAACCCGGCCGAAGCGCGGCGGCCCGCTCAAGGCGCCGAATACCGGCATTTCGCGCACCGACGGCGAGCCAGAGCTGACCGATAACGAACGAACGCCACGCGGCAAAGCGCTTGCCGCCGATCGCCGGACGCTCTTCCTCCACCACCGCAATCGCTTGTGTGATGTTGACGTCGGGCTCCTCGCCGCGAAGCTCCATACGGGCGACGATGGCGTCGCGGGCTTCTTCGACCTCCGCGCGAAGGGACGAAGAGCGGGTCTCGCGCGCCAGCGCCGCCAACTTCGGAAGCGAACGACCGTCCGAGATGCGCGCCAGGGTGCGAACGGCACGGCGCAGCACGAGCGGGTTCGCATGCTCCAAGAAGCGCGCGACGGCTTCGCCGTCTTCGGCCGTGCCCAGCGATTCGAGACCCTCGAGGGCCGCAAGGAGCGCTTCGTCGTCCTCGCGCTCGAGAAGACCGCGCACGTAGTCCAGCGCCCGGTCGTCGCCGTGGTCGGCCAGCGCTCCGCCCACGATCGCGCGAAACACATCGCGCGGACTTCGCTCGTACGCACCCGCGAGCATCGGACGGACCCGGGGATCGTCGATGCGCCGAAGGGCCCGAGCGGCGTCGAGGGCCAACATCGGTCCGCCGTCCTCGAGGGCGGCCTTGAGGGCCGGCACAAGCCGCGGGTCGCCGGCATGCCGAAGGCTCAGCAGCAATGCGTGCTGCCGATCCGCGTCGCCCTCGAGAAGCGCAGATACGTGCGAAGCGACGAGGTCCGGCAAATCGCGAAAACGAAGCAAGAGCTGCGCCCTCGACTCGCTCGCCGTGGACGCCAGCGGCTCGTCGTGCGACGCCGCTTCCCAAAACTCTTCGATGGCCGCTTCGAGCTCGCCAATGCGTCGTTCCCATGCTTCCCGATCGGCCCGAGCTGCACGGCGGCCAATGAGCCCCAGCCGCGCATGAATCAGCTCGTATTCGAGATCGGCATCTCGAAGGCCGTCCAGCATGTTGGCCAGGGCCTTGAGCTCGTCGCCGCGCAGCGAACGCGACACCACGCCGCGCGTCAAGCGCCGAAGGGCCGCGCGGCGCTGGTTGAGGCGCCCAGCGCGCAGAATCGCCATCAGCGTCGACGTGTCGTCGAGCGCTTCGACCGCGCTTTCTCCCTTTCCTTCGAGCTGTCCGAGGAGCGAGCCATCGAGCGCTGAGCGCCGTGGATCGTCGGTTTCTTCGCTGAGGTCCTCCTTCGTGCTCTCCGTCTCGCCCGCCGTCGCAACCGCGCAGGCGCTGACGATTTGAACGAGCGAGCGGGCCACGTCGTCGTCCGTTGCGTCGTCCCGGAGCGAGAGCTCCGTCCGCACGTCCTGGCTCTCGCCAATTCCGTCCCGAAGAATCGCCATCAGACGTTCGACCCGGGGCTCAAAGCGATTCATGGCCCGCCCTTTTCACCGCCCTCGCCCCCCGAGTGCTCTGGCTTCGGCTCGACCGAACAGACGCCACCTCCCAACGCCAGCCAGAGGCGCGCCCCGTCCCACGTGACATCGTACACGTGGTGGTTGCCGTCCGGGACGGCGGCCAGCTTGCTTCCCTCGTCGGCGATCACGCGCGCGCCCTTTGCGCGGTGCTCGACCACGACGAAGCGATCACCCGCCGACTCGTAGCGTACCGCAAGCAGCTGGCCTTCGTTGCCATTGACGAGAAAGGACGCCCCTGCGGTCCAAGGCATGGCATCGCCTTCTACGAACGCTCCGGCGCGGCTTGTGTCGAGCACCACAGCTCGTTCACCCAGCATTCTAACGCGACCGTTGGCGCCCGACGTCGCCAGCGAACGACGGGCCCAGCGAACGCCGTCTTCGCTCAAGAAGAGCGTCGCCCCCTCGTCCGACGCGGCGAGCGCCGCAATGCCCTCACGGTACGGACACAAGCTTCCTACGGGAGCCGGCAAAAGCGGGCCAAGCCAGCGCTCGCCGTCGTTGCTGCGGTAGAGCGAGCCCCCCACACGCAGCCACCAGCGCCCGCCCTCATCGCGGATCACATGGGCGGCCACCGTGGAGGAGCGCGAGGATGCGCTCGTCGGCGAAAAGGTCTGACCGCCGTTTGTCGAGCGAAAAACCCCGCGCAATCGGGTCCCGACGAGCAGCTCGTCGCCGCTCGCCGCCATCGATACGACCTCGCCCTGCAGACCCGCCGCTGCCGCGCGCTCGTGACGGCCGCTTGCAAAGCGGTAGATCCGCTCGCCCGCGGCGTAGACACGCCCCTCCGTAGAGCTCTCCGAATCGGTGTTTGCGGTGAG
>JBCCRV010000581.1:0-5032 GCA_039201085.1 Myxococcota bacterium
CGGCGCGTCAAGAACGGTCGGAAGGGCGCATGCGGGCGATCGCCGTGTCGATGATCCTCTTTGCGGGCCTGCTGGTCGGCGCCGCCGTCGTTCGACGCGCTCGGTTCGCCGAGCGGGAGGCGCGTCGCCTCCGTGAAGGGCCGATTCTGTACGGAACGGGCGCCGCGCCTTGGCTTGGCGGATTCTTCGTGTTTCTGATGTTTGCGCTCGCTGCCGCCATCGCCTTTTCGCGCGGCTGCATCGTCTAGACCAGCGCCGGACACGCCGACGACGAGGCGCGTCGACCTCGATCAACACGTCCGTCGTAAGGCACGAGCACGCCGGCTGGCTCGACGTTGCGCCCCTAGGCCGCACGACTTAGGCTGCGGAACCTGCGCAGCTTGCGCGTTTTCCCATTTTTGCGGGCTTTAACGCCCGGCCACACGAAAGAGAGCGCATGCTCGGGTTCATCAAGAAGGTCTTCGGGACCAAACACGAGCGCGAAATCAAGAAGCTGCAGCCGAGGGTCGCGGCGATCGGGGACCTCGAGTCCAAGATGAAGGCCCTCTCGGACGTGCAACTCCAGGCGAAAACCGCGGAGTTCCGCCAGAAGCTCGACAACGGCGCCAGTCTCGACGACCTCTTGATCCCAGCCTTTGCCGTGATGCGCGAGGCCGGCCGGCGCGTGATGGAAATGCGCCACTACGACGTGCAGCTCATCGGCGGCATGGTCCTGCACCAGGGCAAGATCGCCGAGATGCGCACCGGCGAAGGCAAGACCCTCGTGGCCACCCTTCCCTGCTACCTCAACGCCCTCGAAGGCAAGGGCGTGCACGTCGTCACGGTGAACGACTACCTCGCCAAGCGCGACGCCGAATGGATGGGGCGCGTGCACCGCTTTCTCGGGCTCGACGTCGGCGTGGTCTATCCGCAGATGCCGAACGCCGCGAAAAAGAAGGCCTATGCCGCGGACATCACGTACGGGCAGAACAACGAGTTCGGCTTCGACTACATGCGCGACAACATGAAGTTCAGCATCTTCGACTATGTCCAGCGCGATCTGAACTACGCCATCATCGATGAGGTCGACTCGATCCTCGTCGACGAAGCGCGCACGCCTCTCATCATCAGCGGCCCCGGCGAAACCGCCAGCGACAAGTACCGATCGATCACCGATCTCATTCCGCGCCTGCGTCGCGACGAGCACTACGAGGTCGACGAAAAGGCCCGCTCGGTGACGCTCACGGAAGAAGGCATGACGCGCGGTGAAGAACTCCTTCGCCAGCACAACCTGCTCAACGAAGGCAAGGCCGGTCACCGTGGCCAGCAAGGCGTGTATCGCGCGCCCGCAGGCCGCGCCGGCGGACTGTACGATCCCGTCAACATCGAAACGCTGCATATTCTTCAGCAGTGCTTGCGCGCGCACGCCCTCTACCACCGCGATCAGCACTACATGGTGCGCGACAATAAGGCGATGATCATCGATGAGTTCACGGGCCGCGTATTGGCGGGTCGTCGCTGGTCCGACGGTCTGCACCAGGCGGTGGAAGCGAAGGAGCGCCTGCCGATTCAGGACGAGAACATCACGCTCGCGACGATCTCGTTCCAGAACCTTTTCCGCCTCTACCGCAAGCTTTCCGGCATGACAGGCACGGCGGACACGGAAGCCACCGAGTTCCACAAGATCTACGAGCTCGACGTCGTCGTGATTCCGACGAACAAGCCCGTCATTCGCGACGACGGCGAAGACCTTGTCTACAAGTCCGAGCGCGAGAAGTTTCTCGCCGTCGCCGAAGACATCGAGCGCGAACACGCCAAGGGTCGTCCCGTGCTTGTCGGTACGACGAGCGTCGAAAAGTCCGACGCGCTGAGTGGCCTGCTCAACAAGAGAGGCATCGCTCACGAGGTTCTCAACGCGAAACAACACGAGCGCGAGGCGTACATCGTGGGCCAGGCGGGTACGCGCGGCGCGGTCACCGTGGCTACGAACATGGCCGGTCGCGGCACGGACATCGTGCTTGGCGGAAACCCGGAGATGCTCGCCGAGATCGAGGTGATGCAGATCGCCGATGCTGAGCTTCGCGAGGATCCCGAAGCGCTCGCCGAAGCGATCAAGGAGACCGAGGCAAAGCTGGAAGGCGCCTGCAAGGTCGAAGGCAAGAGCATCAAGCAGATCGGCGGCCTGCACATCATCGGAACGGAGCGCCACGAATCGCGCCGCATCGACAACCAGCTTCGCGGCCGCGCCGGCCGTCAGGGCGACCCGGGCTCAAGCCGTTTCTTTTTGAGCCTCGAAGACGATTTGATGCGCATCTTCGCCGGTGACCGCGTGCAAACGATGATGGATCGCCTCGGCATGGAAGAGGGCGAGCCCATCGAGCACAAGTGGGTCACGAAGGCCGTCGAGAACGCGCAGAAAAAGGTCGAGGAACGCAACTTCGACATTCGAAAGCACCTGCTCGAATACGACGACGTGATGAACCAGCAGCGCAAGTCGATCTACGAGCTGCGCAAGCAGGTGCTTCAGGGTCAATACCGCGAAGTGCTCACGGACGAGCAGCGCAAGGCCGGCGTTGAGCCGAAGCGCATGGTCGAAGAGGCGGACGAAGAGCTCACGAAGCGCGCGAAGCCGATCCTCGAGCAGATGGTGAAGATTCACGCTGCCGCACCACCGGCCGCGGGCGCGACGCAAGCGGAACTCGACGCCTTTCAGAAGGAAGCCCTCGAAGCGAACGTCGCCGACCTGGGCGCCGTTCGCACCCAGCAGCTCGAGCGCGATGTGTACTCGTGGTTTGGCTGCGCGGTGTCGCTGAAGAAGCACGCCGATAGCGCACCCAAGGTGCTCCGGATTCTCGAAGAAGCGGTGGGCCTGAGCCTGACGGAGCAGAAGGAGCGCATGCTCGACGTGGTCGACGACCTGATCGGCGAGATGGTCGAACGGCGCTGCCCGCCCGGCAAGCATTACGAAGACTGGGACGTCGAAGCCCTGGCGGACGACTACGAGGAACAGTTCGAAGGCGTCGAGTGCACGGGCCTGGAGCGACTCAGCGATCCGGTTGAGGTGGCGCGAAAGCTCTACGGCGACGCCGAAGCGATCCTGCTGAAGAAGATGGAGGAGTTTCGTCCCGAAGCGTTCCTGCGTCTCTTCCGCCAAACGTACCTTCAGCTCATCGACAAGCAGTGGATCGAGCACCTCCAGGACATGGGCCAGCTCCGCGACGGCATCGGCCTACGTGGCTACGGCCAGCGCGATCCGAAGAAGGAATACAAGCGTGAAGGCTTTGACATGTTCCTGCGGCTCATCGGGAGCATCAAGGGACGCGTTGTGCGCGACCTCTTTACGGTTCAGCGCGTGCGCGAGGAAGATCTGCGCCGGATCGAAGCGGAGCGTCAGCGCGCTGCCGAAGAGCGCCAGCGCCAAGCGCAGGCGAGCCAAATGGGCGAGCAGCCGCTCACGCAAGCGGGTGCCGCGTCGCCGCTGCCCGCGGGCGCGCGTCGTCCGGCGGGCGGACGCATGCCCATTCAGGTTCAGCAGGGCCGTCCAGCGCAGGGTCGCCCGGCGCAGGGGCGTCCCGCACAGGGCGGCGCGCCGCAGCCGCAGCAGCGTCAGCCGATGAACCGTGCTGAACGGCGTCGTCAGGCCAAGAAGGCTCGCGCCAAGAAGCGCGCCTAGCGAGCTTTCGTAGGAACGATGGCGCGTGTGTTCGATACGGTTCCTGCGCTTGCGCTGGGTTCGCTCCTGTTCGCCGGTGCATGCTTCAGCAGCTACGGACTGCCGGATGGAACGCCTGATGCCGCACTTGCGGAGACGGGCGTCGACAGCGCGCCGGACTTCGCCGATGCGGAAGTGGACGCGGACCCGTGCGAGCTGGTCGTGGGCGTGGGCTGCGAGGTCGTCGTGGACGGCTACCTAAAGGCCTCAAACACGGGAAGCGGCGATCTCTTTGGCGTCTCGCTGGCGCGCGACGGCAACACCCGCGCGGTGGGCGCCCGACTCGAGGGGAGCAGCGCCATGGGCGTCAACCCTGACGGCCAGTTCAGCAACTCGGCGCCGGAGTCTGGCGCCGTGTACGTCTTCGTTCGCTCCGGTGACGCGTGGTCCCAGCAGGCCTACATCAAAGCGTCCAACACGGACGCCCGGGACGAGTTCGGAACGTCCGTCGCCCTCGATGGCGATACGCTCGTCGTCGGCGCGACGGGCGAGGCCAGCAGGGCAATGGGCGTGAACCCCCCCACCACTTCCAACATAACGGGGGAGCTGAGCAACCGCCTCAGCACCTCCGGTGCCGTCTACGTGTATCAGCGCACCGGGAACCGCTGGACTCAGGAAGCCTATATCAAGGCTTCGGACCCCGGCGCGGGCGATGAGTTTGGGCGCTCCGTCGCCATCGACGGTGGCACGCTCGCCGTGGGCGCGCACCTCGCGGGCGCGGGCGGTCGGGGCGCCGCCCACGTCTTCACGCGTGCAGGCCGCACCTGGAGGGAGCAGGCGGTGTTGAGCGCAGCCGATGGCGACTTCAGCGATCGCTTCGGAGAATCGATCGCCCTCGACGGCGACACGCTCGTCGTCGGCGCTCCAGAAGAGGACAGCAGCGTGGGTGGAATCAATCCGCGCGCACGCGACGAGCGCGCGCGAAACGCCGGCGCTGTCTACGTCTTCGTGCGCTCCGGCTCGTCGTGGACAGAGCAGGCGTACATCAAGGCGTCCAATCCGGACGGCGCCGACATTTTCGGCCAGCTGGTGGCCCTCAACGGGGACACGCTCGTGGTCAGCGCATACTTCGAACGCAGTGACGCGACGGGCGTAAACCCGGCTCGAGGGCAGGCAAACAACAGCGCCGACGGAGCGGGCGCCGTCTACGTCTTCGTTCGCTCGCGCGGAGCGTGGTCGCAACAGGCGTACATCAAAGCATCCAACACCGAAGGCGACGACCAGTTCGGGCGCGCGATCGCGCTTGAAGGAGACACCCTGGCCGTAGGCGCCGTCGGCGAAGATGGCGACAGCACCGACGTGAACGGCGATGAAGACAACAACGACGCCGAGAACGCGGGC
>JBCCRV010000582.1:0-5027 GCA_039201085.1 Myxococcota bacterium
CAAACTCGCGCGTGCGCCTTCACGCACCGCTCATCGTCGATTTCGACATCTCGTCGGCTTGAAATCCGCCGGGGATTCCTTCGCCTCACAGACGCAAACTCGCCGACGAGCGGACCACGAATCCACACGCGCGAGTTTGAAGACACGCCCTAGTCCAGTGCGCGCTTTTCCGCATCGAAAGCGCAACAAGGTCCGTGCACCACACGAGGTTCGCGGTATGACGGCAAGGATGGAGGGCCGAGTGAATGCGCTTCGCACGCGCGCGTGGGCATCTGTCCTGTGGATGGTCGTCGCGGGCTGTGGTCGGGAAACCACCTCCACGGAGCAGCGTGAGGGCCTCGCTCAAGCGCTTGAAAGCCGCGGACGGATCGTCGCCCTCGACGTCGACTACGAAGCCCGCGGGACGGAGATGCTCCAACCAAGCGCGGCCGTTCGCGAAGCCCTCGAAGGCGAGAGCGGCGAAGCCCTCCGCAACGCGCTCGCGGAGATCGACGCCCGCGGCGTGGTCGTTTCCACCGGCCTTGCGAGCGAGGGAGGGCTCGTGGCTCGCCTGGCGCGCGGCGAGCACGTGCAGACCATGCGGGGCGCCTTGCTCCATCCGGACGCGATGCTCTACCTCAACAGCCTTCACGGATCCCTCGGCCGCGACGCGGAGCTTGCGGGGCCCATCGCCCGGCGTCTGCTTGAGGGGGCGCCGCGACCGCCCCTTTCAAGCTTTCCCGCATCCTACCGCCGCGAGGGCAGCGTCGAAGTGATGGTGCTCCTTCGCGATCGTGGGCGTCGGCGCCTCTGGCGTTCGGCCCGCGGCAGCAGCGTGGCATCGGCGTTGATCACTGCGGCGAGCTTTGCGCGGCAACGGTGGCGCGAGCGCGAACAGGCCCTTGGCGGTCCGCTGGAGGAGCGCCTAGCGGACCTCGACGTGGAGGTGTCCTTGCTGGAGGAAGACGGAACCCTCGCGTCCGTGGCCGAGCCCTTCATCGAGCGGCTCTTCGACGACGTGCACGGCGTCGCGTACGAGTCGTCAAACGCCTGGCGCTACCTGCTACCGGAAGCAACCCTTACGAAGGGCGAAGGATCGGCCGTGGAGGCCTACCGTCAGCTCTTTCGCGAAGACGGAAGGCCTGAGGACGGTTTCGACAGCGTGCGCCTCTACCGGCTTGTGGTGACGCCGCTCGGAGCGGACAGGGGCGGCGCCGATGGGCTACGGGGCGCCGATGCGGTCGACGGGGCGGCTCTCGGTACGTCGGCCGGCAGCGACGAGTGATCGCGTTCCGCGTCGGGCGCGGGCCGAACGGCCGGCAGCGTGAGGTAGAAGGTCGAGCCCTGGCCTAGCGTCGAACGCACCTGGAGGCGCCCGGCGGCGGCGCCGGCAATGCGCTGTGAAATCGCGAGGCCGAGGCCCGTGCCGCGGTCCTTCGTCGTGACGAAGGGCACGAAGAGTCGGCGCTGTACGTCTTCGGCAATGCCGGGTCCATTGTCTTCGACGGAGAGAATCACCGTATCGCGTCCGCGTGAGCGTCCCTTGCGCGCGCCGATGCAGATCGAGGCGCCTTTGCGACCGTCGAGGGCGTGAATCGCGTTCTGCACGAGATTGAGTAGCACCTGACGCAGCTGTTCGGCGTCGATGCGAACGGCTGGGAGGTTCTCCGAAAGGGCGAGCTCAAGCAGGACGCCTGCTTCGGTGCACTGCGGGCTGAGGAGCTGGGCGGTGCGCTGCACGGCGGCCGCGATGTCGAGGGGCGCGGCGTTGCCCGTCGCTGGTCGCGCGTAGTCGAGGAACGAACCGACGACACGGTTCAGGCGGTCGACCTCTTCGACGATGATGCCAAGGAACTCGTCTCCATCACCGCCATCGCCGTCCGTTAGGTACTGGGCAGACGCTTTGATGGCACCCAAGGGGTTGCGAATTTCGTGCGCCAAACCGGCCGCCATTTCGCCGAGGCTTGCTAGACGATCGCGTTCGCGCAGCCGTTGGTAAAGGCGTGCGTTGTCGATCGCGATGGCCACCTGGGTGGCGAGGCCGACGAGAAGGGCGACTTCCTCCGGCGAGAACGCGTCGCGCATGCGGTCGTCGCGAAGCGCCAGAAGGCCGTAGAGCTCGCCTTCGTCCGAACGCAGGGCAAGGGCCACGCTTCCGTTCATCGCGGACAAGCACTGGGCTGCCTCGAAGAGCGTTTCGGCCTCGCGGTCTTCGCCCTGTTCGCGGTGTTCTTCGAGCAGGCGTTCCAGGTTTTCCAGCGTAAGCGCGTTGCTCTCGCGCAGCCGTTCGAGCAGCGGGCGGGCGGGCGCCATTTCGACGCGGGCCATCGGCGCGGGGCCAATGTGGCCGGCGAGTTCGTAGCCGTACTGGCCTTCGTCGGCGAGGTAGAGGGCCGCGTGGGTGACGCGCCGTGAGCTTTCTAGACCGCCGAGCAGCACGTCCTTGAGCTCGCCGGCTTCGATGACGTGTGCGAGCTGGCGCCGGAGTTCGGCGATGGTGGCTTCGAAGTCGTAGCGTTCGCGAAAGAGGAACTGCGCAAGCTTGTCGCTCACTTTGCTGCGAAGCGGATCGAAGAGCACCAAGACGACGAGCGATGCCACAACGGCCTGCAGGACGTAGCTGCTGCCGCCAAAGGTCACGAGCACCCAGAGAATGGCGCCTAGGGCGAAGGAAAGGGTGGTGAGCACCGCAAGGCGCGCCGCCAGCTCGTAGAGGTCGATGAGTCGAAGTCGAACGACACTTTGGCTCAGCATGTAGAGGAAGAGCAGCGTAAGGATGGTGCCGACGGGCGGCAGGTCGACGCCGACGTAGGGCAGGTACTCGAAGAGCGTGAAGATGCCTGCGAGGCCACCGACAAAAGCGAGGAAGTAACGACGTCCACCCTCGAAACGGCTCTTCGTTTCGCGCGCGCGGAGGTAGAGCATGAGCAGTGCCGCGCCCAAGAAAACGAGCACATAGGCGAGCACGGCGGTACGAACGAAGAGACCTTCATAGAAGGGCGATGCAACGACGAGCAAGAGGGCGAGCGCGCAAGCGCGTGCTGCGCGCTTCAAGCGCACCGTCTGCGCGTCGCCCGCCACCATGAACGTGCGAAAGAACTCTACGGCGGAGAGAGGCAAGAGCACGCCGAAGGCGAGGTTTGCGCGGCCGAAGTACGCCGCGCCGGGGACGACCTTGGAAAGGAACGTCGTGAGGTACCAAAAGCTCATGTTCAGCCCGAACAGACCGAAGAGCCATTGATCGCGCCGCTTTCGGCTACGCAGCAGCACGCTCGCCGCGAGGGCGCCGCTGACCACCGCCGCGAGGAGCGACGCCTGGATGCGAAGATCCATGGCGACACCATAGCTCACTGCAGCGCGAAAGGCGTGCGCGCGCTATGCTTCGCTGACGGTGAGCGAGCCATTTATCTTGATGGACGGTCCAATGGGCACGGAGCTCGCCGCGCGCGGTGTGAGCACACGGCTTCCGCTCTGGAGCGCCTCGGCCCTCGAAGACGCGCCCGAAGTCGTTGCGCAGATTCACCGCGACTACGTCGCCGCCGGCGCCGAAGTGATCACCACGAACACCTTTCGAACGCAGCGAAGGACCGCCGGTGCGAAGTGGCGAAGGCTGACGAGTCTGGCCTGCGAACTGGCCCGCGAAGCCGCCGGCGACGCGCGCGTGGCCGGTTCGATCGCGCCCCTCGCCGATTGCTACGAGCCCGAGCGCTCCAATCCAGCGCACTGGCACGAACACGAGGCGATGGCGGCGTTGCTCGCAACGCGCTGCGACTTGCTGCTTTGTGAGACCTTTCCCCATCCCGGCGAAGCACTGGCGGCAGCCCGCGCGGCCCTCGCCACGGGGAAGGAGACTTGGGTCGCGCTGACGGCCGGGCCCGATGCCTCCCTCATGAGTCCAGAAACGATGGTGGAAACGATGCACCGGCTCGTGGAGGAAGGCGTGCATGCATGTTTGGTCAACTGCACGCCGGCGCCCTCGACCTTGGCTTACCTTCGGGCGATGGAAGCGGTTGGCGTACAGTTTGGCGCCTACGCCAATGCGGGCGAAGTGGATGATGCCATCGGCTGGCGCTCCGATCCCTCGGTGGGTGCCGCAAAATACCGCGCGCACGCACAGACGTGGATCAACGCGGGAGCTCGCATCATTGGCGGGTGCTGCGGGACCGGCGTGAAGCACGTCGAAGCGCTCGCCCAAGTCCAGTGAACTTGGCGTAGCCGAAACGGCGAGGCGCTGGCCGCGGACTGAAATCGGCTCGCTTGGCGCCCGTCCTTCGAACGAACCCGGTGCCGTCGAAAGCGGCGTCTCGAGCTTCATTCGCGCCAAATGCAAAAGGCCCGCGGTGCGGGCCTTGAACTACTCGGCGTCGGCGTTGCTCGGCTGCGGAGACGGGTCCCCGTCGCTCGGCTGCGGTGACGGGTCTCCGAGAACGCGCTCCACACCGATGATGCTTGGTTGGGGGCTCGGGTCGCCAAGCGAGATGCTGATGTCGAATCCAAGGTCGACGTCGAGCATCGGAGCGGTGGAGCCCTCGGCCTCCATCTCCGAATCCTCTTCCGTACTTCCTTCGAGGTTCTGAAGGGCGGCGATGTAGCCGAGCCAGAGACCATCGACATCCATCGGAGCGGTCTCGTCGAGCTCCCGCTCCACGCTCGCGTAGGTGTCAACGCAGATCACGCTGGCGCCCCGAAGGCCGACGATCAGTTCGGGTTCACCGGATGCGATGCCGTAGGTCGAAACCGAGGAGAGAAGTCCTTCGCAGCCCGCCGGCGCTGCCTGCCAAACGTCCGTGTCGATCAGTTCGAGCGCAGCCGCGTCGCCGAGATCGGCGTAGCTGCGGTATTCGAGGGCCGATGCAGAAGCTTCGAAGCCATCGCCGGCGCAGCCGACGAGTGAAAGCGCCAAACCCGCAACGAGCGCAAGACGCGCGTGAAGACGCGGTCCGCTTCCGCCTGCCGCGGAGTTGCTCGAGTTGTGGGTGGAGGAGAACATCTGCCTACTGTACTTTCTTATACGACTCTAATCCGTATTGCTTCACCAGCTGGGAAAG
>JBCCRV010000583.1:0-5024 GCA_039201085.1 Myxococcota bacterium
CGCGAAAGCACTGTGAAGTCCAGGACTTGCGCGATCATCGCGCCGACTGGTGACTTTTCCGGGCTAGTCGCTCTCTCGTCCTTGAAAGGCGCTTGCCGTCCTTCGTCCTCGCCTTGATCTCGCCCCGACCGACGAATCCGAGGCAGTCAAATCAAGGTCGAGCCGCTCTAGCCCGCATGAGTCACCAAGGGGCGTGATGATCGTGCAAGATTTCGGAATCGTTGAGGTGTTTCTTGGAGCGGATAATACAGACCGTATTTGAGCGAAAAGAGACGCCTCAACGATTTCGAAGGCTTGTACGAGGGCGCGCCATCTGGTGACGAATGCGGGCTAGGGTTCGTAGCGGTAGCCCGCGCCGTGCACGGTGCGAATGATCGCGGGTTTCTTCGGGTCGCGCTCCACCCGCTTTCGGAGCTGGGAGATGTGCTGGTCGATCGCGCGGCTGCTGGGGTAGTGGTTGGCGCCCCAGGCGACTTCGGCGAGGCGCTCTCGGGTCAGCACTTCGCCGGGGTGCTGGGCGAGTAGGCGCAAGATGGCGACGTCGCGCAAGCTGAGGTCGATGCGGGCCTCGCCGCGTTGGGCGCGAAGCTCGCGTGGCATCACGCGAAGGTCCGCGAGCTCGAAGGCCGCGCTCTCGTCGACTTCGCCCTTGCTGTCGTTGGCGCGGTCGCGGCTGGCGAGGCAGCGGCGGCTCACGCTTCGAATGCGCGCGACGACTTCGCGCACGCCAAAGGGCTTTACAATGAAGTCGTCCGCGCCGAGCTCGAGGCCGAGCACGCGATCGATCTCTTCGGACTTGGCGCTGATGAAGATGATGGGCAGCCGTTCGTCCCGCGCGCGAAGCGCCTTGCACACTTCGTAGCCGCTCTTGCCGGGCATCATGATGTCGAGCAGCACGAAGTCCGGAACGTACGCGTCGAAAAGCTCCAGGGCCTTTGTGCCCGAGCCCGCTTCGAGCACTTCGTAGCCTTCACCCTCGAGGATCTCGCGAAGGCCTTCGCGAATAAGTACGTCGTCTTCGGCGAGCAGTACGCGCATTATGCCCTTTCGGCGCTGAGGGAGAGATGAAAGCAGGCACCGCGTTCGCGTGTTTCAAGCACGAGATCGCCGCCGTGGGCCCGCGCGAGGTCGCGCGAGAGCGAAAGGCCCAGGCCAGCGCCAGAGACGCCTTCGGAGACACTTGCGTTCAGACGCTCGAACGGTTCGAAGATACGCGCTGCATGGCGGGCGGGAACGCCCGGCCCGGCATCGCTCACCCACACGTGCACGCCTTCCGCATCCTGCTTGGTGCGCAGCTTGAGGTGGCCGCCCTCGCGCGCGTACTTCTCGGCGTTGCTGACGAGGTTGGTGAGCACCTGGGTGACCGCGTCCGTGTCCAGCAGCCGCAGGTCCGGCGCATTTAGATCCTGATCCACCTCAAAGCCGTGGCGCTCCAGGGACGGCTCAAACTGTCGAAGCACGTCTTCGACAAGCTCGTCCACGGACGCCGCACTCAGCGGCGCCGAACGCGCTTCACCCCGCTGGTGGCTCGCAAAGGTCAGCACGTTGCCGATCAATCGACTGAGGCGTTCGCTTTCGCCCACGATCACTTCCGCATGTCGAGCCGCCTTTTCGTCGTCGTCCGGCAGGCGTGCCGCGAGCAGCTCCGCGTACATGCGTATATTGGTCAGCGGCGTCTTGAGTTCGTGCGAAACCTGGCCAACAAAGTTCACGCGCTGCATCGCTTCCTTCATTCGGCGCGTGCCTTCGCGGTAGAGAAAGAGCGCCAGCGCGAGCAGCGCCAGCGCCAGCGCGCTCAGCGTCAGCCATCGCTCCAAGCTTCGGCTCTGCTGGCGAACGGCCTGCAGGGCTGAGGGCGGCGCATAGAGCTCAAGCCTCCAGCTTTCGATGGGCGCGCCGAGGCGGCGCATGGCCAGGGCCGGTTCAGAAGACCCTTCATCGAGCTCATGGTCGCCCCACTGGTGCAGCACGTTGCCTTCGGCGTTCACGAGCCGAACGCGTTCGGCCCCGCTTGCTCCATCGAGGGACTCGGGCAGTGTTCCGATCAGATCGGCGAGCACGCGCATACGATTAAGCTCGATGCCCAAGGTTTGCGCGCCGTTCCTGCGCCAGTAGATGAGCTCGAGCCCGTCTCTCCAGAAGTGCGTGTACCAGCCCTGACGTGCGCTGGCTTCGCCTTCACTCGCCGTCGTGAGCTGGTCGCTGTGGTCCCAGAGCTGCGCGGTGCGCTCGAGAAAGTAGCGCTCCTCGTTCGAGCGCGGCGCGCGCGGGTTGGGAAAGAGCAAATCGCCGCCTTCATCCACCAGGAACGCCTGGTTCGCGAAGGGGGCATCGTACGCCGCCTCCCGAAGCGCTTCGCCCGTGACGGGCGAGGGGAGGGCCTCGAGGAGCGCCGCCGCTTCAGCGCCGCGATCGTTCACAACGCGTTCGATCGATTCGCCCAGCCCCGAAAGCCGATGCTCGAGCTGCGCGACGCTTTCGGCGTCGAGCAGCGTCGCCTCGTCGTCCGATACACGCTGGCCAAACCATCCGAGCGCGAGAAGCGGAACGATGACAAGCACGGCGAGCGCCAGGGCGAGGCGAGGGGAGGACATGGACTATTCAATAGGCGCGATTAAAGATGGCTTGGTTTTGGTCCGCGCGAAGCGCGCGGCGGGCGCGGCTCGGTCGGCGTCGAAGCTCGGGTGCGGCGCGCATTTGGGTCGCGCTACGGCGGCGCAGCCGACGGGAGTTGTAGCGTCGCGCGTCGCGGCCTAGGCGGGCGGCGCTGCGCTGAAGTACACGTTCGGCCTCGTCGATGCGGCCTTGGTCGTTCAGGGCGACGGCCTGTTCGATTTCCTCGGCGGCCAGCAGGTCGCTCACAATCACCAGCACATCCCGATTGGAGCGCGCTTCGATCACGGCGGGTGAATCGGTGCCCGTCACGTTCACGCTTCGTCTGTCTTGACGCGTCGAGCGCGAACCAAGGTCGTGGTAGTTGACAGAGACTTCGGCGATGGTGCGCTGCGCATCGAGGGCGATGGGCGGAAGCTCGACTTCGACGACGATGTATTTGTCTTGCTCGCCAAAAATCTGATTGAGGCGCGTACGCACGCGGCCGTCGGAAATGTACGCCTCACGTCCAAGCACGCGGATCGGACGGGCGTCGCCAACGAACTCGACGTCCACGTTCACGTCCTGAGCGACCACGGAGAGGATGTCGCCAAACTCCGCGTCGAAGATGCGTGCGAGCTCGGCTTCGCGCTCGATGAAGGCGTGGCTTCCGTCGCTCGCGGCGGCGAGCTGACTCATGAGGTCCTCGTTGTAGCTCAGGCCCAGGCCCAGGGTCGTGACGGTGATGCCTTCGCGCGCGAGGCTTCGGCCCAAGCGAGCGAGCGCGCCGGGCGAGCTGGGTCCCACGTTCGCCAGGCCATCCGAAAGGAGCACGATGCGGTTGACGCGGTCGCGGCTCCAGGTTCGGCGCAGCTCGCGCGCGCCGCGGCTCACGCCCGCGAAGAGTGCAGTGTTTCCGCGCGCACGGATCGAGCGAACGGCACGTTCCGCGGCTTGCGGGTTCGTCAAACGCTGCGAACGCCAGATCGTTTGCACCGTGCTGTCGTACGCCACGACAGACACGAAGTCGCGTTCGTCGAGGCGGCGGATGGCGGCGATCGCCGCTTCCTTGGCGGCCTCGAGCTTTGCGCCCTGCATCGAGCCGGAGCGGTCCAGCACGATCGCAACATTCACCGGCGCCCGCTCCCGCGGGCCTCCATCGAGCGCTTGGCCGCGTAGGTTCACCCGCAGAAAGGCGCGCTGCGTTCGGCCCGCGCGCACGGCTGGGCGGTCAAGGTCTGCGCTCAGCACCACTTGCTGTGCGTCGGCGCCAGAGGCGGCGACGAGGGCAGCGGTGATCGCGAGCGCGCAGGTCTTCATTGAGCTCATGGTGTCCTCCTTCGGTCTGTCGGTCCATTGCTCTCGCCGACGAAACGACCCTAGCCGCGCCTTCGTGTTCATTGGTGTGGGCGGCGTAAGCCCTTTGTAAGGAGTTCGTAAGACCGTCTCCGGGCTCTCTTCGACCCGTGGGCGAAGTTTGGGGGTGGCGCTTTCAGGGCTCGTACGCCATCTATGGCGCATGACGGACCTCGATGAGATCGCCACGTTCGTTCGCGTAGTGGAGGCAGAGGGCTTCAGTGCCGCGGCCCAGTCGCTTGGCGTACCGAAATCGACGGTCTCTCGGCGCGTCGCGCGCCTCGAAGAACGCCTCGGGGTCCGGCTCCTTCATCGAACGACGCGGCGTATGCGCCCAACGCCGGAGGGGCAGGGGTTCTTTGACCACGTCGCGCCCGCCGTTTCGGTGCTGCGCCGCGCGTCCGTCGAGCTTTCCGAAGGGCGCGACACGCCTAGGGGTGTGCTTCGTATTACGGCGCCCGTCGACTTCGGGCATACGTATCTCGCGGATGTGATCAGTACGTTCGTGGCCAAGTACCCGGAAGTCACCGTGGACCTTCGCCTTTCCGGGAAGATTGTCGACCTCGTGAAAGACGGCTTTGACGTTGCGATTCGTGCCGGCCGACTCGCCGACTCGTCGCTCGTGGCGCGGCGCCTAGGACGCACGGACTTTTACCTCGTTGCGTCGCCCAAGTACCTGACGGACGCGCCGCCGATCGAATCACCCGGTGACCTCAAAGCCCACCGCTGCCTTGTGCATACGGCTGCCGGGCGCGAACCGGCGTGGACCCTCACGCAGGCGGACGGCTCAACGCTGACGGTGGCGCCCACGCCGCACGTCCGCAGCGACGAGTTTTCCTTCCTGCTTCGCGCCGCCTGTTTGGGCACCGGGGTGGCGCGCCTTCCGGTGTTCCTCTCGGAAGAGGCGCTGAGCGATGGTCGGCTCGTCCGCGTGCTGCCCGAGTATCAGATCGGCGGCGGCTGGCTTCACCTCGTCTACCCCACCTCGCGTCAGCTCCCGGCAAAGACCGCCGCCTTCCGCGACCACATCATCGAGTGCTTGGCGAGCACGTCGTGGGCCGGCATCGAGCCAAGGC
>JBCCRV010000584.1:0-5016 GCA_039201085.1 Myxococcota bacterium
AGCCTGCGACGACGGCAACGTCGCGTCGGATGACGGGTGCAGCGAGAGTTGTGCCATTGAAACGGGCTTCGACTGCGAAGACGGTGACGTACGTTTTGACGAAGGCGAGTTTCGCATCGACGCCGGGGAGTGTGGGCCGGTCTGCGGCGACGGGCTCGTGCGTGGCTTCGAAGAGTGCGACGACATGAACCTTGACGTTGGCGACGGGTGCGGCCCCACGTGCCGCTTCGAAGAGTGCGGAAACAACATCGTCGACCCTGGCGAAACCTGCGACGACGGCGACATGGACGACGGGGACGGATGCTCGAACGCATGCCGTGCCTCGTGCCGTCCGGACACGGAAGCCGTGCTTGGCGTCGAGCGCAGCGGCGCTTGCTACTTGGCCTTCGGTGAGCCAACTGGCTTTGACGAGGCGCGAACGACCTGCCGAGCCATTGGAGGTGAGCTCGCCTCCATCGAGAACAGCTCGGACAACCGTCTCTTCGAGGCATGGCTGCGGAGCTCACGCGGCAGTTTCGGTATTGGCCTGAACGACATTGAGGACGAAGGCAACTTCACGTGGTCGAACGGCAGCACATCGGGCTTCCGCGACTGGCGCTTCAACGAACCGAACGGCGGCGACTGCGTTCGAATGGACAGCTTCTTTTGGTACGACGTCGACTGCAGCGCCTCCTTTCAGCCGCTCTGCGAAACGACCTGTGGCGACGGTGTCCTGGACGCGGACGAAGAGTGCGACCTCGGCGAGGCGAACGCCAATGATGGCGTCGCTTCCTGCCGAACAAACTGCAGGACGACCGCCGCATGCGGCGACGGCATTCTAGGTCTTGGCGAGGAGTGCGACGACGGCAACACGGACGACGGCGACGGGTGTGAGAGTGACTGCCGCTTTGTCTGCGGTAGCGGCGTACCTGCGGCGCTTGCTGTCCAGTCGCCCGATGGAAGCTGTTTGATGAGCTTCCCCGAGGCCTTGGACTTTGAGGCTGCGGAAGGCGAATGCGTCGAGTGGGGAGGCCACCTCGCTACGGTTTCTTCGGACGACGAGAACGCCGCCGTCGGCATCCTCTTGCGGCGCCGCGGAACCCACTACATCGGTTTGAACGACCGCGAAACGGAGGGCACGTTTGTCTGGACCAGCGGCGAATCGACCGACTACACGGCGTGGGGCAGCACGGAGCCCAACGATGGCGGCACCGGCGAAGATTGTGCACAGCTTCGGAGCGACGGACTTTGGAACGACACGTCCTGCTCAAACGCGAGCTTCTACATCTGCGAGTTTTAGAGGCCTGACCAGCATTGCCGCGTCGTCGCTTTGCGACGACAGCACGGCGCTTGCAGCCATCCAAACCTGGACCCCTATGCTCGCTCATAGGGGCGCTGCGGATTCGGACGCTCCATCCGTCGCACCGTCGGCGAAAATCGCCGGGCGGCAATGCTGATCAGGTCTCTAGCCCGGAAAAATCACCAGGTGGCGTGATGATCGCGCAAGTCCTGGACTTCACAGTGCTTTCGCGAAGAGCGACGAATACACACTGTATTTTAGCGATGAGCGGAAGTGCTGTGATGTTCAGGAAGTGTGCGAGGGCGCGTCGAATGGTGATTTTTCCGGGCTAAATTAGACCCGCTTGGCTTTCGAATGAGCCTGCCCCGGTGCTGCGGTTCGAGGGCAAGGACCGACGACGCGCTACGGCCGCGGCTGGTCCGGTTCGATGCGCCAGAGCGGTTCCCAGACGGGTTGGCGGTCGTCGTCGCCTTGGCCACGCTTGCCTTCGCGTCGCGCGACGTAGACGGCGACGGTGCGCGCGGTGATCGCGAGCGCCAGGCCGGCAACCACATCGATTGCCCAGTGCCACCGAAGAAACATGGTGGCCACGATCATATTGGCCGCGAAGAAGGCGATGACCGGCCAGAGAAACTTAAAGGGGGCGCGGTCCCGGTTGCCGAATGCGTGAAGTGAAAAGAGCGTGGGGTAGGCGGTATGCAGCGAGGGAAAAATGTCGAGCTGGGCGCCGGCTGACGAGACCGTTTCCTGCACCAGTCCCCAAAAGAAACCGCCGTCGAGGGCCGCGGTGAACTCCAGCGTCTTCCACGGGCCGGCGCCCGGGACGAAGGTGTAGAGCGTGTGGCCGAGCGTGGCGACGAGCACGCCGCCAACCATCAGCTCCCGCAGCCGCTGACCACGATCGAAGAGCAGCGTCGGAATGAGCATCGCCGCCATCATATAAAAGTACGAGTAGTAGAAGAACGCGATCCACTCGACGACGGGCCGCCGGTTGAACGCTTCGAGGAGCACGGCGGGCGTTTCGCCGAAGATCACCCTATCGATCGCGTAGAGCTCCCAGTCCACGAGCGTCGGCTGAAGCCCGGGGAGGAGAAACATCATCTGAAAGTAGCTGATGACCACGGGCGCAAAGACCGCGAGTCGATAGTAGAGGGCGCGCCTTCGTCCCGGCGCAAAGAGCTCACCGCGGACGGTGATGATGGCACTGAGTGTGATGCTCCAGAGCACAAAGCCAAAAGCGAGGGCGTAGCTACGGTCTTCGCCGGGGGGCGCGAAAAACGAGCGGAAAAGCATGAAGGTGTGAAAGGCCACCGCCACAACCTCGTGAAAAACGAGGTTTTTTTGAATCCGAGCGAGGATTCCGGAGGGTTTCGACTGGACCTGGGACATGCTCATGGCGAAATTCGGCCGGTGGGCCGAAGTTAGCTTAGCGCCTACCACACCCGTGGCAACGGCGGGCCGACGGCTATACCAGCAAAACGGCCCCGCGCTAAGGCGCGGGGCGTACGGCCCTTCGTTGAAGAACGAACGCACCGGCACCAAGCAGCACGGCCCACCAGAGGGTTGCCAGGCGGACGAGAATTGTAATCGCGACGGCGACCGGTCTTTCGAACGATCCAAGGTCGAGTACGAGGGCGACCATGCCCGCCTCCGTCACGCCGAGGCCTCCGGGCAGCAGGGCCACGGCACCGAGGATGGTGGGGCCCGCGTATGCGAAGGTGCTTTCGATGAGGTTCAGACCGGAGCCGAAGCCGGCGGCGATCACGTATACGCTCACGCACTCGAGTCCCCACGCCAGCACGCTGAGCAGGGTGGCGCCCGCCATGGAGACCGGACCGACCAGCACGCGCAGCGACCCGTACGCCTGGCGCAGCTTGGGGGCCAGGGACGACGGGAGCAGTCGATCGCCAATGCGCAGGGCGAGTTCGCCAAGCGGTCGCACGGCGATGAGCAGCCAAATCGCGAGCCCGATCAAGCCGCCCAGGAGTGCGGCGTAGGCGCCGCCGGAAAAGGCGAGGGCGCCAACGCCCGCAAGGAGTACGAGCGCGAGCAGGTCCGTCAGGCGTTCCGCAACCACGATGGGCGCCGTTTTCGCGATCGGGACGTCGTGCGCTTCGTGCAGCAGCACGGACTTGAGGACCTCGCCGACCTTGCCCGGCGTGACGCTCATCACGAACCCCGCGAGAAAGATCCGCAGGCTGCTCCGCCACGGCACACTTACACCCAGTCGGCTGAGGTAGAGCTGCCAGCGCAGGAAGCGAAGTCCGTAGTTCAGCGTGGCAAGGCCGACGCCTGCTACGAATGCGGTCCATGCATACCGGTTCAGTTCATCACCAAGGGCCTGGATATCGCCGCCGATGGCGAGGGCCGCGTAGAGCAGCACGCTCACCACGGTCACGATCAGCACCATGCGAAGCGGCGAACGCTTCGAGCCTTCGGATTCCGCCATCGTCGCTTCCTATGAGCGTCGGGTCCGGCGCACCAAGACCACGATGGCGCCGAGCGCAACGATGCTTCCGGCGAGGTAGATGACCCAGCTAGGGGACGGAATGGCGCCGCGGCGGAGGGGCTCTTCGGGCCGTGCGAGCCGGTAGCGCTCGCCCGTCTCCGGGTCCGTCCGAACGCCCTCGTCGGCGCTGTCCTCCGCGCTTCCTTCCGGCTGCGCGGTTTCCGACGCCCCGCCGGGTTCGGACTGAGCCAGCGCGACGGCTGAAAGGCCGGCGAAGACGAGGGCGAGGACCAGCGGCGGAAGTCGCACGTCGGCACCATGGCATAGGCGTGGTGACCAGCAAGTGCGTCATCGCCATAAGAATGGCTGGCGCGGGCACCTTTCGGTAGGCTGCGGCCGTGGGCGACCTACGGACGGATCCTGACGACTTCGTCTACCATCTGCATCGCGGCAGTTCGCTGCTCTTGGCGGATCGGGTGGGCGATGCGAAGGAGGAGCTCGAACGTGCCCTCGCCCTTCAGCCGCAAGACGCGAAGAGCCAGGATCTGCTCGCCGGCGTGTACTACCGGCTGGGCGTTTACCCGCGCGCCATCGAGCTTTGGGCCGGCCTCGTGGAAGCCATGCCGAAGGAGCCCGCGCTCCGCGTGAACCTCGCGCTCGTGCTCATCAAGACCGGCCAAGGTGAGCGCGCCCGCGAGCACTTGCGCGTGGCCCTCGAGCTTCAGCCCGACCACGGACGCGCGTGGGGTTACCTCGGGCTGATTCACTTTCGCGAAGGAAGACTGCGCGAAGCGCAGGAGGCCTTCATGC
The DNA here is from genome assembly GCA_039201085.1 of Myxococcota bacterium. Taxonomy (GTDB): domain Bacteria; phylum Myxococcota_A; class Polyangia; order Polyangiales; family Houyiibacteriaceae; genus JBCCRV01. The sequence continues at coordinate 4,539 of JBCCRV010000584.1, forward strand.
GCGGCGGGCAGGAAGCCATGGTTCGGCGGGTCGAGGAAGCCCTGGCGCAGACCTCGCCGGGCCTTTCGCTGGCACCGACGGAGCTCGAAGCGCACGACCGGGACGCGATGCGCGGCGCCGCCGAGGAAGCCCTTCAGCAGCTTCAGGGCGGGGACGGGGCGCTGGCGTTGGCGCGCTCCCTGCGCCGCCGCCGTGGCTCCGGCGCTTGGCAGACCGTCGAGCCCGGCGACGAGGTCCCGCAGGCCCGGGCCCCGGCACCGATCGCCCTGCCTCCGAGCGCGAGCCTCGACGCGCTGATCGGCGCGTGGTCCGCGGACACGGACCGGGTGATGGGTGTGGTGGGCGATGCGCTGCACGTGCAGAGCCGCAACGCCGTTCACGCGCGCCTTGGCCACATGCTGATGGCGCGCGGTAAGGTGGAAGCGCGCCACTTGAGCGACGATTCTGGCTTCAGCGGCGGACCGAACCCGATTTGGCG
>JBCCRV010000585.1:0-5010 GCA_039201085.1 Myxococcota bacterium
CCTCGGCCGCTCCGTGGAAAACCATGCCTTTGTGGCGCGCAAGCTCAAGTTCCTTCGCGGCTACGATTCGATCATCGTGTCGCCGGATTCCGCACGGAGCGTGCCCCGCGACCGCCTTCTGGTCATCGCAACGGGCACGCAGGGAGAAAGGCCCGCGGCCCTAAGCCGACTCGCGCGCGGTGAACACCGCGACCTCGACTTGGAAGAAGGCGACCGCGTGATCCTCTCTTCTCGCATCATTCCGGGGCAAGAGAAGCACGTCTTTGCGCTCCTCGACGAGCTCGAAAGGCGCGGCCTCGACGTGCACCATCGACGCAGCGATCCGGGCGTGCACGTGAGCGGACATGCGTGCCGCGAAGAGCAGCGCCAGCTCATCGAACTCACGCGTCCCCGCGCGTTCATGGCGGTGCACGGCACGTACCACATGCTTCGTGCCCACGGCGCCCTCGCCGCCGAGTCCGGCGTGGAGAACGTGGTGCTGGCGGAAAACGGTGACCGCGTGCAGCTCCAGAGCGGCCAACTCAAGCGCGTGGGTCGCGTACCGTCTGGAAGGGTGCACATCGCGCGTCGCGAAGAGGTCACGCCAGCGATGCTCCAGGACCGGGCCCTGCTCGTCGAGCTCGGCGTGGCCACCGTTGCCTTCAGCCTCAAGGCAGGCCGGCTGAACGGCATGCCCGAGGTCGATACGCGCGGCTTTTTGTCGGACGAAGCAAACGCCGATCTCTGCGAAGACTGCGCCGACTACGTGGCTCGAGACCTGCGAAAGGCAAGCGACCTGGACCCGGAGGACGCCGAGGACCGCGCCCGACGCGCCGTGAAGCGCTACTTCGGCAAGCGGCTTCGGCGGAAACCGCTCGTGATCGCGTTGGCCGTCGAGGTGCCGCGTTGAGGGCGGGCGTCGCGCTCCTTCTGGGTCTACTCACCGCGGCATGCGGCGGAAGCTCGACGCCGCCGACCGCAAGCACACCGCCGCCCGCCAGTGTCGAGGCGCCCCCCTCGCCCATCTCCGGTCGCCGCGCACCCACAGCGCTCGAAGCCGGCGCCATCGCGCGGCTCACGGAGGAAGCCGCCGCCACGCGCAGCCTGACCTTTGCCCAGCCCGTTCGCACCGAAATCGAAACGGCCGCGCGCATCGCCGAATCGCTGTCTTCGCAGATCACCGACGAGGACGTGGATAAGGCGTCCGTTGTGTACAAGGCCCTCGGCCTCTTGGAAGCCGACGTCGACGTCCGCGTGCTCTTGGAGGACGTGCTCGGCGAGCAGGTCGTCGGCTACTACGACACGGAAGGCCAGCGTCTGGTGATTCGCGACGACATCATGGCGCTGCTGATCGGCCGGCCCACGGCACAGGAAACGGTGCTGGCCCGTCTGACGCTCGTCCATGAGCTCGTGCATGCGCTTCAGGACCAACGCCTGGGCCTAGGAGAAACGTATGAAGCCGAACACGACTCGGACGACGCGGGCGTGCTTCGCTGCATCGCCGAAGGCGACGCGATGCTCGCCATGCTGCTTCACGCTGCGGGGCCACCGGCCGTCGCGGCGGCGCTGGCCCAACCCGTCGACCTGGCCACCATCGGCGATGGGGCGGCTGGCGGCGAGGCGCTGCAGGAAGCGCCCGCGATTCTGCGCATCCCGCTCGTCGCGCCCTACATCCTCGGGCTACGCCTTGTGGCGCAGACCTACCAAGCCGGCGGATGGCGCGCCGTGGATGGACTCTTTCGTCAGCCGCCGGGTTCGATGGCGGACGTGCTGCACGGCGACGTAGCCGAGGAACCGATCGCACCCGACGCCCTCCCGGACCTGCCGGGCTTTGAGCGCGACGGCGACGACGCGCTCGGCGAACTCGAACTCGCCGTCTACCTCGGGCAGCGCACGCCACGCGCCATTCACGAAGCCGCGGCCGAAGGCTGGCGCGGCGATCGCCTTGGCGTCTATCAGCGCGAAGGCGAAGTGGCGCTCGTTTGGTGGATCACCTTTGACGACGCGTCGAACGCGCGGGAAGCGGAAGCCATCGCCGGAAGTCTCGGCGGCGACGTCGCCCGCGAGGGCCGTCACTTGGCGATCGTTCGCCAGGCACCGCCCGAAGCCCTGCCAGAGCTGCGAAGCCATTTCCAGGCCTTCGCGCAGGGCCGAGCTGTGCGTCCGTAGCTGCTTGGGTGGACGGCGCGCGCGGTAAGGCTGGGCGAGCACCGAGCCACGAAATGCCTGAAATCAATCACCTTTCGCCGAACCCACGCAGCCCTAGGGCCAACGCGCGCTCCATGTAAGGGCGCCCTCAGAAGCCGCGTGATGAACTTCACGCATGGGAGTTTCATCACGCCTTTGGGTCGTTTCCTCGCTGGCCCTCGGCGCCTGCAACGGCTCGATTTCGGAAGTCACGCCCCTCGCACCGCCCGCCCCCACCATCGGTGTCATCGAAGACGTACCCGCTGTGGAGTCCTGCACCGAGCCGGACGCCGCGCCCTCGAGCTGGCGCCAGCTGAACGCCGTTCACTACCGCCACGCGGTGGCGACCATTCTCGGCCACGAGCTCGACGCGGAGCTGACTCTGGACGAGAAGCAGGGCACGGTCTTCTCCGAACGTGGCGTCACACTGCTCAACGACGTCGCCCGTCAGATCGCCGCGGGCGAAGCCATCGATTGCGCCGACGAGGGATGCGCTGAAGAGACGATAGGAACGTGGGCTACGCGAGCCTTCCGCCGGGCACCGGACGCGGACGAGCTAGCAACGCTGGTCGGCATTCATGACGAAGCACGCGCCGATGGCGAATCGAACGAGGCAGCCCTTGGCGGCGTGCTCGAGATTCTCCTTCAGGCGCCGCAAACGCTCTACGCAGCCGTCCGCGGTGAGCCGAACGACGCTGGTCTCGTCCGCCTAAGCGACGTCGAGCTCGCCTCCAAGCTCGCCCTCGCCCTTTGGGACGGCGTGCCCGACCCAGACCTGCTCGCCGCCGCCGAAGGCGGCGAGCTGAGCACCGCCGACGGCGTTCGCCGCGTGGCCGAAGGCATGCTCGAGGAGCCGCGGGCGGCCGTGAATCTCTCCCACTTCATCTTTGAATGGCTCGGCCTCGGTGGTGGCGCCGTTCGCGAGCCCCTCGAATCGGCGGCGAAGGACGCCGAGCTCTTTCCCGACATGACGCCCTCGCTGCGCGCCGCGATGCGGCGCGAGGTCGAGATGCTGGCCGTCAAAGCGGTCCTCGAAGACCAAAGCATCGAAGCCCTCTTCAACTCGCGCGACGCCTTCGTGAACGAAGAGCTCGCCGCCCTCTACGGCGTTGACGCACCGGCAGGCGGCGAAGGGTGGATCGTGCTTCCCGAGAGCGAACGTGCGGGCATTCTCACCCGCGCGGCGTTTCTCACGAACTACGCTGGCCACCTCTATGGCTCGGCGATTCGTCGTGGCGTCTTCGTGCTCGAACACGCCCTTTGCGAGCCCCTAGGCGAGCCGCCACCGAACGTCGATGACACGCCCATCAACACCGCGGGCGACTCGCACATCACCAACCAGCGCGACGCCGTTGTCTCCCGCACGCAGGGAACGCAATGCCAGGCGTGCCACGCCTCCATCAATCCGGCGGGATTTCTCTTTGGCCAGTACGACGCCATCGGCGCATACCAAGCCGAAGAGAGCTTCGACGGCGCCGCGCCCGAGCTCATCGACCCCTCCGGAAGCGTCCTTGGCCAGAGCTTTCGCGACGCGGTGGAACTGAGCGCGTGGATGGCCGAAAGCAGCGAAGCGCGCTCCTGCATGGTGCGCGAGCTCTTCAAGTGGTCCGCCGGTCGGCATGCCCATGAGGGCGACGGATGCGCCCTCGCAAGCGCCCACGCGACGCTCGCCGAAACCGGCAACCTTCGCGACGCGCTGCTCGAACTCGTGTCGTCTGAGAGCTTTCGTTTCTACCGCCCCGAGCCAGCCCGATGAAGAAGCCCGCCATGACGACCAGAAAGACCAAGCCCTTTTCTCGCCGGCACTTTCTCTACGGAGCCGGCGGCGCGGCCCTCGCCCTTCCAGCCCTTGAGCTCACGCACGGCGAGGGCCTCGCTCAGCTCGAAACGGACCCGATGCTCTTTGTGGTTCACAACCACGGCGGAACGGTCAGCGCCCGCACGGCCCGTGGCACGCTGCACGACGGTTCAGGCGGACACCACGCGGAGAACTTCTGGTGGGCCGACGGGCCCGGCACGCTGCGCGCGGACGCACTCGGACCGATTCACCGCGGCCTGCTCGATCCCTTCGTGGCGAAAGCCACGGTCTTCAAGGGCATCACCAACCAAGCCGCGTACCGCAACGCGCCGCATCGTGGTGGCCACCGCTGGTCAAACGTGTCCCACAACACGTGCGCCCAGGTTCACCAAAGCGGCGAAGACAACCCACGCGTTCGCGATCCGAGCTTCGACGAGCTGATCGCCATCGCGACCGAAGACGTGTCTGCCTTTCGCACCATCGACTTGGAGCTGCAGAGTCAGCATTACGGCTCGCCCTTCAAGACCTCGAGCGGCGCCACCCGTTCGTCCGAGTCGGACGCACGCCGCGCCTTTGACAACCTCTTCGGCCACCTCGACGACTCCGCCGACGACGCACTCCTCGCCGAAGGCCGGCGGCGCCAGCGCGTACTCGACGGCGTGCGCGAATCCTTCGCCCGCCTGCGCCAGCGGGCCGGCGTCGCGGACCGGGCCATCCTCGACGCGCACGCCGAGCACATCAACAGCATCGAGCGCAGCGTCGAACGCCTCGCCAACGCGAGCGCCTGCAGCGCGCCGGAGATCAACCTGAGCGCCGAGGGCTACATCGCCCGGGGCGAAGTGCTCGTAGACATCATCATCGCTGCCGCCCGCGGCCGGCTCTCGCGCGTCGTCACCGATCCGATCGGCGACCGGATGCTGCCCGGCGGGTCCGTCGACCAGCCGCGCGGCCATTCGCTCGGCCATCGCGCCCGGGACACCACGGGCGGCCGTCGAAGCGAGTGGCTGAACATTATGGAGGAAAACCGCCGGGCCCGCTTTTCGCTC
>JBCCRV010000586.1:0-5004 GCA_039201085.1 Myxococcota bacterium
CCGCCAACCGCCAACCGCCACGCCGGTCGATTCGTTCGTGTCACGGACAGCACGTCGAATCGACATGCGCGAAGATACGCCCTGGCTGGACGCGTGCATCGCTCGGGGCCTATCGTCCGGCCATGGCGACAAAGACCATTGTGAACACGAGCGACGCGCCGGCGGCAATCGGGCCCTACTCACAGGCGGTTCGAGCCGGTGCGACGCTCTACTGTTCTGGACAGATCCCTTTGCATCCCGAGACGGGCGAGCTTGTTGGAGGGGACGATGTGGCGGCCCAAACTCGTCAGGTCCTCGAGAACCTGGGCGCCGTCCTCAAGGCTGGCGGAGCCGACTTCGATTCCGTGGTTCGCTGCGGCGTCTTCTTGGTCGATATGAACGACTTCGCGGCAATGAACGCGGTGTACACGGAGTTCTTCGGCGAGCATCAGCCAGCGCGTGCGTGCGTAGCCGTTTGCACGCTGCCGAAGAACGTGCGGGTGGAAATCGACGCCATCGCGCTCGCGTCCGACTGACGCTCTAGCACGCATGAGTCACCAAGGGTTGCCGTTGCCTTACAAGGGAGGTTTTGCGCGCACCAACAGGCTGGCGCCTTGTACGGTCCCTCGCGCAAAAGATCCCTAGGCGAAGGGATCGAACTCGCCGAAGGTCTCGCGGCGGTCCGGACCCACGCTGACGATGGAAATCGCGCAGCCGGCGAGCGTTTCGATTCGGTCCACGTAGCGCCTGGCCGTTTCGGGAAGCTCGTCCCTGCTCCGGCATTCGGAAATGTCTTCCTTCCAGCCGGGCAGCGTCTCATAGACGGGCTTGGCGGCGTCGTAGCCGTCAAAGGGAGGCGTCTCGTATTGCGCGCCGTTTACCTCATACGCCGTGGCGAGGCGGACTTCCGAAAGGCCCGAGAGCACGTCCAGCTTCGTCAGCGCAATCGACGTCAGCCCGTTGGCGCGCACGGCCAAGCGCAAAGCCGGCAGGTCGAGCCAGCCGCAGCGCCGTGGGCGGCCTGTCGTCGCACCGAACTCGGCGCCGCGCGCGCGAATCGCCTCGCCCGTCTCGTCGTTCAGCTCCGTTGGAAACGGGCCTTCGCCAACGCGCGTCGTGTAGGCCTTCGTGATCCCGATGACCCGTTCGATGGCTGTAGGTCCGAGACCGCTGCCGGTGCACGCGCCGCCGGCCACCGCGTTCGAACTGGTCACGAACGGGTACGTTCCCTGGTCGACGTCGAGCATCGTGCCTTGGGCGCCTTCAAAGAGCACCTTCTTCCCGGCCTCGAGGGCCGCTCCGGCCACCTCGCCACCATCGGCCATCAAGGGCGCGAGCTGCTCACCCCACTCGCGCGCCTGACGTACGCACTGCTCGGCGGAGGGTAGGGCGTCGCCGTCGCCGAGGGCCTTCGCAAGCAGCCCCCACCGGCGCAGCGCCGTGTCGATGAGCGAGGGCAAGCGCTCGCTCGTGAGATTGCCGACCCGAACGCCGCGACGCCCGGCCTTGTCTTCGTACGTTGGGCCGATGCCGCGCTTCGTGGTACCGATGGCGCCGGCGCCCGCTTCGCGCAGGCCGTCAATGCATTTGTGGTAGGGCATGACGACGTGCGCGCGTCGGCAAACGAGAAGGCGCCCTGCGTAGTTCACGCCGCCCTCATCGAGCTCGCGTAGCTCCTCGAGCAGCGTTCCGGGATCGACCACCGTACCCTGACCGACGATGCACACGCATCCCTCATGGAGAACGCCGCTCGGAACCAGGTGCAAGACGATCTTCTTGCCCTCGACGACAAGCGTATGGCCGGCGTTCGCTCCGCCCGCATAGCGCACGACAACGTCCGCTTGGGGTGAAAGCAGGTCCACGACCTTTCCCTTGCCTTCGTCACCCCACTGCGCTCCCACGACAACCGATGCAGGCATTAGATCGTTCTCCTCATTTCACGCGCTCTCGACGCTCGAATCATCGTCATGGCGTTTCTTCGGCTCGCCCGCTCGCCAGCCAGCCGTGCAGGGCTTCGTCGTCCCACGAAGCGGGCAGGGCACGGTCGCTACCGTCGCTCGCGCGTTCGAGCGTGCTCGCGACGATTCCGTCGTAGCCCCACGCCTTCGCATGGGCGCGAGCTTCGTTCGCGTCGCCATCGAAGGGCGCGACTTGAAAGCCCGCGTCGCGTGCGTCGCGAAGGGGACCGTCGGCGCACCACAGGAGACGGCATGGACGCGTAGTTCTCGGCGAAGCGCCGGCGGCGGCCAGGGCCCACTGCAGGTGGTCGAGGTCGAGGCCAAAGCCCGTCGCGGGTAGGTCAAGACCGAAGCGCGCAAGCAGCCGGTCGTAGCGACCGCCGCCGCCGAGGCGGATTCCCGGGCCTGGCGCCAGCAGCTTGAAGCTGAACCCGGTGTAGTAGCCGTGACCACGAAGCTCACCGAGGTCGATGCCCAGGGTTGCGTCGGGCACATCGGCAATCGCGCCTTCCGCAATGGGCACCATCGTTTCGAGCTCGTCGAGCGCCGCATTGAGCTCGGGGTACTTTGACGATGCGAGCAGTCGCCGGGCGTCGTCGATGACGCTCGCGTCTCCGTAGAGCTCGGCGAGGATTCGAAGGTCCGGAGCGATGGCGGAACCGAGGGCGTCGATGGCGACGGCGTCCTTCCGGCTCAACGCCGCTTTGGCGCGTGCACGCAGCGCTTCCGGTACCCGCTCGAGTACGGCTCCAGCCACCGAGACCTGCCCGAGTTCGAGGTGCCAGCGCGGCAGACCAAGCGCAACGAGTGTTTCACAGGCCAGGCGAAGCACCTCTTCATCGCCTTGCGGCGCTGCGCGGCCGATGCATTCGACACCCGCATGGGAGGACATGCGAGAGCGACGGGCGCGCCCTTCGCGCCGGCGAATGACCGTGCCACGGTAGGAAAGGCGCAGCGGCGGCGGGAGATGGGCAAGCCGCGTGGCCGCGATGCGAGCCACCTGCGGCGTCATGTCCGGTCGCAAAAGCGCGACTTCGCCGCTGTCCGGTTCAACGAACCGCACCAAATCGCGCCGGTCGATCTCCAGACCACGCTCGAGCACGTCCGCGTATTCGAACGCCGGCGTGGTGACGCGCTGGTAGCCCGCCTGTGCAAACCCGTGCGCCACTCGCGCCTGAATCGCGGATAAACGCTCCGTCGCGTCGGGCAGCAAATCACGAAGACCCTTCGGTGCGGTCAGGGGGAGGGCGCTCACGGCGAGACCATAGCAGTGCGCGGCTGAAAATCACCACCGCTTGATGGCGCATTTCGAGGACTGCGTACGCGCCCAAAGCACGTTGCGGGCTGCACACGCCTTGGCTCGTTGGAGGGCAGGCGCTATGCCCCGCTCATGCGAGTCGATCTTTCCGTCAACATCGATCACGTTGCCACGATTCGGCAGGCTCGTGGCGGTGACTACCCCGATCCCACCCGTGCCGCCGTACTCTGCGAACTGGCGGGCGCCGACGGGATCACCGTGCACGTTCGGGAGGATCGCCGGCACGCGCAGGACCGGGACCTCCGGCTCCTGCGCGAGCTCTGCACCACCCGCCTAAACTTGGAAATGGCCGCCACCGATGACATGGTCGCCCTCGCCCTTGAGGTGGGCCCGGACATCGTGACGCTCGTGCCCGAACGCCGCGAAGAGCGCACGACGGAGGACGAGCTCGACGTGGCCGGCCATCGCGACGAGCTCAAAGACGTCGTCGAGCATCTGCGAGCGGCGCAGATCCCTGTCAGCATGTTCATCGATCCGGAAGCGCCCCAGGTCGACGCCTCGGCGGAGGTGGGGGCTCAAGCGATCGAGCTGCACACGGGGGACTACGCCCATGCGTCCGAGCCGGAGCGCGAGCTCGTGCGTCTTGCCGGTGCGGCGGAGCACGCTGCGAACCGGGGCGACCTTTTCATCGCGGCGGGCCACGGTCTCACCGTTCGCAACGTGGGTGCCCTCGTGGCGGCGGTGCCCCAGGTGCGCGAGCTGAACATCGGGCACGCCCTGGTTGCCGACGCCGTGTTCGTTGGCCTCCAGTCTGCCGTTCTCGCCTTTCGTCAGGCGATCGACGCGGGCGAAAGCCGGCGCTAGTGCCGCTTCCTGAAAGAAATGAGCGAGGGGTGTGGATGATCGGCTTCGAGATTGCGCTGCGCGCGACGCAGGACATGCCGAGCATATTCAAGGAGTGGGCGGGGCAAGATCGGTGGCGAGGGCCGCACCCCTCGCTCATTTCTTTCAGGAAGCGGCGCTAGACCGATGAAACCGCTTTGGACGATCGAAGAAGCGCGACGCTTCGACCAGCTCGCGTCCGAACACGGCGTACCCAAGCTGAGCTTGATGGAGAACGCGGGCCGCGGCGCCGCAGACGTCATCGCGGCGCGCTACCCCGTTGCGCAGCGCATCCTCGTGCTCGCCGGTCCCGGTCAGAACGGCGGTGATGGATACGTCGTCGCCCGCTTCCTTTCGGCGAGGGGCAAGAAGGTCGCTGTGATGGCGTTTGGCCGCGAACCGACGGGAGACGCGGCCATCAACCGCGACGCGTGGCAGAAGCTTGGAGGAACGGTGCTCGACGGCAGCACGCCGCCCCGCAGCGCGGACCTACGTCCCTACGATTTGCTCGTCGACGCACTCTTCGGCACCGGTCTCGATCGGCCCCTCGAGGGCGCCCTCAAGGAGCTCACCGCGTCGATGCGCAAGGCCGAAGTACCCACCGTGGCACTCGACGTTCCGAGCGGCATCAGCGCGGAACGAGGCCGCATTGGCGACGCCGTGCGAGCGGAGCTTACCGTCAGCTTCGGTGCGGCGAAGCGCGGTCACTACGAGGCCAAGGCGGCCGAACTCGTGGGCGAACTCGAGGTCGCCTTTCTCGGTGCCGATCCGTTTCTTTTCGAACCTTCGGCGCTCGTACTCGAAGCCGACGATCTGCGTGTCGCGCCCAGAAGCCGGGTGGCCCACAAGGGCCAATCCGGTCGCGTATGCATCGTGGCCGGCCACGCCAACACAGCGGGGGCGGCCGCCCTCGTCGCACGCGGCGCC
>JBCCRV010000587.1:0-4988 GCA_039201085.1 Myxococcota bacterium
CCGGTACACCACAGGGAGCGCCACCTGGGGCGTCGGCTCGGAGAAGGCGTCGGACTGAAAGGACGTTTCGGCGCGCTCCTCGCGCACCCCGAGCACCTCACGCAGCCGCGCTAGGCGCGCCTCGCCGACGACGGACACGACGGTGGCTTTGAGCTCGTCGGCGCCGTCTTTGACAAGGTCCGGCAGATCGCGCGCCTGCTGGGCAAGACGGCGCCGACTCGTTGTCTTGCGAATGGCGTTAAGCGTGGCTTCCGTGACCTTGCCGTCGGCAAACTCGCCGCGCAGCTCGTCGAGGGCGCCGAGCACAGCGCGGCGAACTTCCGTACCGTAGGTTTCGGGCCATTCGGTCGACGCCTCGGCGAGCGTCGCGAGGGTGCTTTCGACGAGCTCAAGCTGGCCAAAGAAGACCTCCTCAAGCAGCGCCAGCGTGCTTCCAGGAACCTTATCGTCGCGAAAGGCTTCGAGATCGACGCTGACGACGTCCACGTTCACGAAGGCCACGGCGCGCTCCGCCTCCTTGAGCGCAAGCACCAGGGGCTGAAGCGTGTCCGCCGCGCTGCGCCCGGTGCGCAGGAGCTCCGGTTCGACGGTCGTCTCCGTGTAGTCGGACACGAGCTCGCGGAACGGCACCTCGACGGACGGCACTGGACTCGGGAGCCGCTCATCGCCGCGAAGCAAACGGCCGGCAATCACTTCGTAGCGCGGCGTGAGCGTATCGGAGGTGTCCCTTAGGGCCTTCACCAAATCGGCGAACTTGTCCTCGTCGAGCAGCTCGTCGCGCATCTCCTGAACGATGCGCGCGGCCTCGCCAGCCGCGTGCTCAACCGGCTCCGTCGCTTCACGAAGCACCTCTTCGAGTTCGGCACCGGTGCGCTCGCCGGCGCCGTCACGAACGGAGAGCGCCTCTTGAATCTTCACAAGGGCCTGCTGAAGGGCCGTGAGCGCGCGCCGTGCCTGGCCAACCACGCGGCCCTGCAGCTCGTTTCGCAGACGCGTCTCGTGTGTGGCCACGACGTCCTTCAGGCGCGCTTCGAGGCCGACCAGCTCCAGCTCCATCGCCAGCAGCGCAAACTCGCCGCCGGACGACCCACGCAGTTCATCCACACGCTCGCTGAGCGCCTGGAGCGCTTTCACGCGGCCCGTGAAGACGGCGCTGCTTTGGCGCTGACGGATCGGCAAATCGAGCGTGCCGATCGTGAGCAGCTCCGCCTTCATCGTACGCTGCGCCGCCGCGAGCGTGCGCCCGGTGCGAAAGGCACCGTCGCTCGCCATGCGTTGGGCCTCGTCAAGGGCAAGCATCAGACCTTCTTCAACGTCCTCGCGAAGCGATTCGGTGCGCGCTTCTAGGTCGAGGTTTGGGTCGCTCGCGACGGCCGCAAGCTCGTCGTAGGCGTGCACAACGCCGTCGAAAAGGTTGCGCGTACGGCCCGCCAGATGACGTTCCGCATCCACGAGAACCGCCGCCGTCGACTCGAGCTCCACGGGCGCGAGACCCGCCAGATGGTAGCGGGCCAAATCGCGCAGCGGCACTTCGCGATCCAGCTTTCGTCCCGCCCAGCGGTAGAGCACGCGTTTCACCCGAAGACCCCAGCGACGAATGCGAAGGGGCACGGAGTCGCTTGGCTGCGACTCGAAGGTGCGTTCCGCGTACGGCACGCGAAGCGTTTCCGGCAGCGAGATCACCGAGCCGTCGAGCTCCTCGACGAGCTCCGCCGGATGCCAAAGGGCTCGCTGCCGGAGCTGCGCGCTGCGCGTGAGCACGATCGTGCGCCATCGATCCGCAAGCTCGGCCTGCTCCTGCCGTAGGGCCGCGGCAAAGGCGGCTCGCGCCTCGTCGCGCTCCTTGCCCTCTTCGGCTGCCGACACGGCCCGCGCTTGTACGAGCAGCCGCCGATGGTGGCGAAGGAACTCGCGGCGAAGCTCCCGCAGGTAGCCCTCAGCGCGCTGGTGAAAGGCCGCCATCGGACCGGCCGCCAGGTTCGCCACCATGGCGCGGAGCTCGCCCTCGAGATCGCGCAGCTCGTGCTCAAGCGCCGGCGCGTCGAGGTCCAGCGGCTCGCCCCAGTCGACTTCGCGAACGTGGGCGGGCCACTCGGCAAAGGCGATGACCTCGGACTGCACCACCTCTTCTTCGGCCGCCGTCGTCGTCCCGCCGGTTTCGCCGGCAAGGGAGAGACCCACCTTGAGCAGCACGGGACCGATCACCTCGTTGATCGCCACGCCAGCGATCAACAAGCCACTCAGGGCGTGAACGGCTTCGGGAAAGCGGGTGGGGTTGGCCATGATGTCGGCAAAGGTGATCGCTACGCCGGCCTGCGAAATGAACCCCATCCAGCCATACTTCTTCGTCGCCTCGTCGGCTCGACCCACGATCGCGCCGAGGCGGACGCCGATGTACACGGCGACGATGCGCACGAACACCAGCGCAAAGGCAAAGCCCAAGAGATGCACGACTTCGTCGAGGTGAAGCTGTGCGCCCGCCAGCGTAAAGAAGACGACGAAAACGGGCATCGAAAGCTTCTCCACGGAGTGGATGAGCTCTTCACCTCGCCGCTCGAAGTTCGCAACGAAGAAACCCGCAGTGAGGAACACGAGCACGCTGTCCAGCTCGAGGTTTTTTGCAACGACCGTGACGCCGAAGACGATGCCGGCGACGAAGAGCATGAGTTCGCGCGCGACGTAGCGCATGTAGAGCGCCATCAGCAGACCGAGGAGGATGCCCGCCACGATCGAGCCGCCGATATGTACGGCGAGCAGATTGACGAGCGAGCCTTCCGACGACGCGCCAAGCGCCTGGATCGAGAGCGCCTCGAAGATTCCAAAAAGCAGTACGACGAACACGTCCTTGAGCACGACGCTGCTCATGACGGTGCTGGCCATCGGGCCCTTGGCGCGGGTCTCGTTGATGATGGCGACCGTCGCCGCCGGCGAGGTCGCAAAACTAATCGCGCCGACGGCGAGGCCGATCGGCAGCCACGCAGCACTCACATCGCCCAGGCCGGGGAGCGCGATGGCCGGAAAGGTGCCGCTCACGGCCCAAAAGAAGGCGGTGATCAGGCCGAGAACCGTCAGCATCTGCACAAAGAGCACGCCCGTGATCGCCCGCAGGCCCTTGCGCAACGCGTCCACGCGAAGCTCGCCGCCCGCCGTAAGCGCGATCAGCGCCACCGCCAGTGTCTTGAGCGGGTTGAGCTGCTTGATGACGTCGTTGTTGAGCACGCCCTCGTCGAAGGGCGGAAGGAGCTGATAGTGGCCGCCGACGATCGATGCGATCGAGGGGCCAAACACAATGCCCGCGAGCAGGTAGCCCGTGATGTGCGGTAGCTTCACCAGGTCGACAAGGGCGCCGATCGTGAAGCACGCGAGCACCACGAAGCCCAGGGCCAGCATCGCCGTGGGATCGATCGGATCGAGCTCGTCCTGCACCGCAAAGCGGTGCATCACGATCATCAGAACGATCAGCAGGGTGACGAGGAAGACCTGACGCAAGGCGGCGCTTCGTCCACCCCCGTGGCCGTGCGAATCGTGATGGGCGCTCGCTTCACCGGCGTGCTCCACCTCGTCCGGCTCCGCAATGCGGACCGAGAGGACCTCGTCCAGATCTTCACCGGCCGCGTAGGTCGTTCGCTCGTCTTCGCGCTCTTCCGTCATCGTCGCCAGAACCCCGGAACAAAGAGCGCAAAGAGCGTGAAGAACTCCAAGCGACCCAAAAGCATGCTGAAGACGAAAAAGACCTTACTGCCGGCGCCGTAGCCGGCGAAGTTGTCTCCTGCAAAGTGCAGATCAAAGAAGGGCGCGGGGCCCATATTCGACAGGCAGGTCAGCATCGCGCCAAAGGCCGTGGGCACGGGCACCGCATCGAGCGCGACCACGAGAAAGACGCCGATGCCCATGCAGGCGATGTAGATCACGAAGAACACCGCCACGTCTGCAAGCACGGGCGCGGAGATGGCCGTCCGGCCCATGCGCACGACCTGAACCACGTTTGGATCGAAACTCTTCTTCACCTGCGCCGCGCCCTGCTTGGCGAGCATGACGACGCGTTCGATCTTGATGCCGCCCGCCGTCGAACCGGAGCATCCGCCGATGAACATCATTGCGATCAAGAGCGCGAACGCCGGAAAGCCCCAGGCCGTGTAATTGTCGGCGCCGTAGCCCGTCGACGAGAGGGTCGTGGCGACCATGAAGTATGCGTAGCGCGCGCTCGTGCCGATATCACCGCCGTGCGTGTCGAGATTGAGCAGCGCCAGCAGGCCCACGGCGACCACGATGAGCCCGACATACACGCGAAACTCCACGTTGCGCAGAAAGGCGCCGAGATCGCGCTTTCGCAGCGCGAGGTAGTAGAGGCCGTAGTTCACCGTGGCGATGAACATGAAGGTGCCGATCACCCACTCGAAGACCGGTGTTTCAAAGCCGCCCACGCTTCCGTCGCGCGTCGAAAAGCCCCCCGTCGACATCGTCGTCAGCGAGTGGCAGAGCGCCTCAAAGGGATCCATACCGAGCGCCGTGAGCACGACGAACTCGGCGACGGTGAAGAAGAGGTAGAACTTCCAAAGGGCCAGGCTCGTTTCCGCAATGCGCGGCTTGAAGCCTTCGGCCTGCGCGCCGGGCGCTTCGCCCCGGTAGAGGTGTTTGCCGCCCGCACCAAGACTCGGAAAGACCGCTACGAAGAGCACGACGATGCCCATGCCGCCCAGCCACTGGGTCATGCTTCGCCAAAGCAAGAGCGGTCGCGACAGGCGCGTTTCGATGTCCGTGATCACCGTGGCGCCCGTCGTCGTCAGACCGCTCACGGCTTCAAAGAGCGCATCCGCGGGCGAAAGGTCCGCGGCAAAGAGAAAGGGTAAGCCGGAGCACACGCCCGCCATCAGCCAGATGAGCGCCACGGAGAGGAGTGCCTCACGGCGGTTGAGGTTGGTCTGGCTCTCCGTCTTTCCATAGCGGTAGAGGAGCGCACCGGCGGCCGCCGATACGGCGGCGGCGAC
>JBCCRV010000588.1:0-4978 GCA_039201085.1 Myxococcota bacterium
GAGCGCGACGGCGAAGCCGTGGCGCTCCTGGCGGGCCGTCGCCTGGGGCCTGACTTTGCGACGAACCTGCTCGGCGACGCGCGCCCCGTGGCCTTCGAGCTCACGGACGGCGAGCCGAACCTTCCGGGAAGCGGCGAAGCGCGCGAAGTGTTTCGCTGGTCCGCCCGTGACGGCGCGCCGGACCTCGTGCTCTACGCGAACCTCGACGACGCGCCGCTGCGCGCCGAAGTCAGCTCGCTCCAGCGCCGCAGCGTCTTGGTGGCCCTGGCCGCCGTGGCCCTGGCGCTGGTCATGGCGCTCCTCTTTACATCGCGACTCGTTCGCCCGATCCGCTCCCTCGAAGCCGCCGCCCAGCGGGTGGCCCAAGGCGATCTGCAGTCGCAGGTGGAGATCGGACGGCGCGACGAAGTCGGCAGCGCGATGACGGCCTTTAACGCGATGACGCGTGAGCTCGCCGCCACGCGCGAGAAGCTGCTTCGCGCCGAACGCATCGCCGCCTGGCGCGAGGTCGCTCGGCGCATCGCCCATGAGATCAAAAACCCCCTGCAGCCGATTCAAATGGAGATCGAAACGATGCGAAAGCTGCATGCCCGCGGCCATCCATCGTTTGCCGAGGACTTCGATGCCTCGACGCAGCTGATCCTCGACGAGGTCAAACGACTCAACACGATGGTCACCGAGTTCAGCCGCTTCGCGCGCCTTCCGCCGCCCAAGCCCGAGCACGCGGACCTCGCCGAAGTGCTGCAGCACGTCGCCGACCTGCACGAATCGAGCGGCGCCGTCGAAACCGAAATCGAGTCCGTTCGCGTTCGCCACGACCGCGAGCAGCTCACGCAGGTGCTGGTGAACCTCGTGCAGAACGCGAGCGATGCGGCCACGGCGCGCCACGGCGAATCGGGAGCGCGCGTGCGCCTCTCCATGACGCCGCGCAAGGACGGCGAAACGCTGCTCGGCGCAGACATTCGCGTGGAAGACAACGGCCCAGGCATCGCCCCCGCCGACCGTCTACGAATCTTTGAGCCCTACTTTACCACCACGGCCACAGGCACGGGCCTGGGCCTGGCCATCGTTCACCGCATCGTCGGCGATCACAACGGCTCCATCGACGTGCAAGACGGCATCGACAGCGGCGCGGCCTTCGCACTCTTTCTGCCGGTTGCCGGGCCGACGCCAGCGATCGCCGCGTCGCTGAGCGACGCGTCGCTGCCGCTCGGGCGCGGCGGTAGATAGCACGCTAACACTAGACCGCGTTGCGATTGAGTTGACCTGATCTGGGTTGTTGGGCGCGCGGAGGTCAAGGCGGGACGACGCAGGACGGCAAGGGCTATTCAAGGAGGACCAACGCAGAGATCGGTACGAGCCAGCAGGCCGGATCACGTCAACTCAATCGCAACGCGGTCTGGGGCCGTGGTGAATGCGCTCGGGTTTGCTACGCGCGGTCAAGCCAGTACAGTGGATTCGGGTCACTCGAGCATCGCTCAAAGGCCAACGATGCAAGCTGACTGGGCAGTGCCGGAAAGTGCCGTGCGATCCAGGGCATGACAGCCGCTACTAACTCAAAGCACCCGTTCGAATCGAGTTCTTGAATGCGCGCCACCACCGACTCCACCGCAGCGGGCGCAAGGGCTGGGCGCTCCGAAACCACGTGACGCAACAACTCGTCATGGCGGAGCCCGCGTTCAGCGAGCGGGCGACGCAGCATCTCTTCGACTGTTGAGTCGCTGAGCATCGCCCAGGGCTCTTCCGCCGTAAGAAACCCGCCACTCCGGACTACCGCAATCTGGAGCGCGGCAGACGCCCGCCTAGCACTCTCCCCATCGAGCGCAGGCGCGAGCGCAATAAGGGCGAACTGGGCGTCACGCTCGCTCTCGAACGCGAGCGCACACTCGAGCCAGCGGCGCCGCAAACTCATCGGGACCGCTCGCAGCAGATGGCGGACAGAATGGAGGTGTTTGGATTGGGACGATGGATGCCCACGCATTTCCGGGTTACAGGGCGTCGATACAACGGCGACGCGTTCGCGTTCGGTGAGCTCCGACGCGTCGAACGCGCGCAAAGAACGTAGGCGAGAGCTATCGTCGGAGAAGCTACGAACCCGTGCCAGCGCTGCAGAACGAAGGTCCGCCGGCAGCTGCTCAACGAGCGTAGCGTAGAGCGATCCGATCAAGCGATCGTCGTGATCGATGCGTGCCCATAGCGAACGGACGACGGCTTCACAAAAGGGGCCTACCCGCCTACGGAGTTGAACCTCAGAGAAGAGCTCGAGCGAGGTCCCGCCGCGCTCAGCCAATCGATGGGAGACCCACTCCTCCTGCCATGCCGCAGGGAGCCGATGAATGAGATGATCGATCGCGGGCCCGTGTGAGATCGGTGGCGCATGGCGAACATCGATCTCCGGAAGCCTCCCGGCGAGTAGGCCATCCAACGCTCGCCTTCGCTCCGCCGATGTCAACCAGTCCGCCAGCCGACAGAGATGCAGCAGTCGGGTTCGGTCCTCCGCCAACCGATGAACGTGTTCGAGCAAACGCTCTACGAAGGGCGCACGTATCGTTTGAAGACTCGCCCCTGCCAACCAGCTTTCCGGATGAAGGTGGGCGACCATCGCATCAATCGTCGCGCAACCATCCGGAACTGCGAGGTACGGAAGCAGGGCATGAACCAAGCATGCAACCGTATCGGGGGACGCTTTTTCGAGCGACGACGCTAGCGCCTCTTGAAGCGCATCTGGCTCGACAGGCACCTCGAACGCCTTCGAGTCCTAGTCTTCAGCCGGGTTGGCGAACTTACGCGTCCAGAGGATCGCGTCCTTGCGCTCTTCGCCCACGGGAATGCACCCAGCCAGCAGGCCGGTCTTGCGGAAGCCGGCGGCGAGAAGGACCGAGGCCATCGTTTCGTCGTCGCTCGGGGCGAAGAGGAAGCCGCTTACAATGCCTCGCTCCGTCAGCCAATCGCCAACGCTTCGAAGGCCGTTGAGCAGGTTCTTCTTGTCGTCTTCGCTTTCTGGGCGGCGCAGGACCTCGATGAGTGAGTGACCGAAGCAGTCTTGGTACTCGAGCGAGATGAAGTTCGCGGTGGTCTTCTTGTAGGTGGTCTTGAAGTACGCGCGGGCCGCGTCGCGGCCAAAGGTGTCAAAGGCGTGAAAGCCGCCGGCGGCCTTGCGCCACTGGGCGTTGCGCGCCTTCACGGCTTCCGCCTCTTCCACTTGCGTGACGGAAGCGCCCTTGATCTTCGCGGGGTAGTCCTTGAGGGTCTTCTTGGCGCGGTTGATCGTTCGCTCGGCGAGCCGAATGTCCGACGTGCGGCCTTCGTTGGCATCGCCGATGACGCAACCGCAGAGGTGGCCGTCGCTGCGCTTGTAGAAGCCGGGAATCGTGCCTTCGCGGGTGAAACCCACCTTCAGCCAGCTCGAGACCTCGTCCTTTTCGACCAGAGTGATGACCTTCTCAATCCCTTCCTTCTTGCCGACGGACTGGATATAGAGGCGCTTCGCCGGCAAGGCGCCGGCGCGAAAATCGATGACGCGCACGAACTGGGTGCGCCGGTTGAGGATGAGACAGAGGTAGGCGCTATCGCTCCGAAAGTAGAGCTCCTCCACCGTCGGGGGCGCCTTTGCTTTGACCTTCGCTTTTGCCATGTCCGTCCTTATAGGGGTCCGCAAAGGGATGTGCTAGCGCAGCCAAATTGGCTGTCAAACGCGGGCGATCCCGCCCTTGCAGGGCGTATCCCTCCCCCTTCCGACGGGCCGCCTTGGGCCGAGGGGCGTCAGCGCAGGCTGCAGCCTCCTAAACACAGGCAAACGCCCTGAAATCATTTGACTCTCAGGTGTCAGCAACGCGCAAAATCGGCCGATCAAGTAGCCACTTGGGTACGCGAGACCCCCCCTGCGAAACGCGCGTAGAAAGATGCCCCGCCGTGGGTTTACGGCAATTGGGACGAACTCACCCAACCAGAGGCGTGGCACGCATAGTGCTCATGGGAGCCCTATGCTCCGGTCACGCACGCGAAACAGCGCCCTCCTCATCCTGACGATCGCCGCCCTCGGCGGCGCCTGCACCTCGGACGCAACCGGCGGGCCCGGGCCCGGCACCGGCGGCAAGGCCGACAGCGCGGCCGAGAGCGCGTTCCTCATCGTAGGCGACGATGCGCGCACACGGCTTAGCGAACTGCCCGTCGAAGCGGCCGAAAGCGAACCGCTTCGCCGAAGCGACGCGGACGCCGCCACCGTGAGCGCGCTCTACGACGCTACCTTCGGCACGGACGTGACGGGATGGCTGGAAGACGCCGACCTGGACCTCGATGCGCTTCGCCGCGCATCGCTCTTCGCCGCCGCAAACGAGCGTGATGTTCGCGATGACTTCGCCACCTTCAACGGCGTCGAATGGAGCGCCGACGAACTTCGCATCGCCTACGCCCTCGCCTACCTCAGCGCGTCCGAAGACGACCGCATCGTGCTTGGCGATGGCGTCGAGCCCATCGACGCCGGTGCCTTTCACGTCGTGGTCACCCAGCTTCTCGCCGACGGCGTCACGGTGATTCGCGGCGCGAGCGACTTTGCCGGCGCCGTCTACACGGGCATGGCGGTCCAGGCGCGTGCGAACCACCCCGATCCGACCGGTCCGCGGGAGATCAGCCGCGAGGAAGCGGAGGACCTGCTCTTCGATCAGGACGTCGAGCGCGCGGACCACTACTACTACGTCTTTGCGTCGATCACGACGACGACGGGCTTCGCCAGCGAGTCGTACGTCATCGCCACGGACGACGCGGACGAGGTCCTCCGCGGCTACTGGGTTCCGGCCCAGTCGGCGTTGCCGAACCTCGTGCCGACGCGCCTTTGGATCGGCAACGGCCGCCCGGAAGCCGCCGCGGGCCTTTCCTTTGCACAGCTGGACGAGCTGGCCGCTGCCTTCAACGAAACCGTTCCCGGACCGACGGGCGACACCTGGGAGTACGCGGGTGAACCCGTGCCCTTCACGGAAAA
>JBCCRV010000589.1:0-4962 GCA_039201085.1 Myxococcota bacterium
CCCCCGCCGCCCCGCCCGCACGCCGGGCCCGCCGCCCCGCGCCACGCGGGCCGCCTGCGTGGCCGTCGACGCGGCGGAAAGCTGCTCCCGCAGGGCGAAGGACGTGGCCACCTCGACCGTTTCGCCGAGCAGCACCGCTTCGACGAGGGCGATTTCCGATTCGGGCGTCCACTCGAGGGACCAATGCTCCGCCCAGGTTGCCGAGTCCTGGTCGACGCGATGGGCCGTGGCGAAGGGAATCTTGAGCACGGCCAGGCGCTGAAAGAACGTGGAGCGGTGAAGGTCGAGGAAGGCCGCTTCCTCGCTCTTGACGCGGCGGTTTTCCCGCAGGTCGAGATCGATTTCATGGCGCTTGCCGTCGCAGTACTTTTCGAGCCGAAGCCGGCGAAGCTCCCGCTTGAAGTCGTCTTGAATCGAGGTCTGCGATGCGCCGGGCGGCAGCGCGCCGATGGAGGTGCCGATGTCTACCTGGGCGAGGGCCTCGGCGATGGGCCGGGGCGAGCCCTGTCCGAGGAGCGTTTGCGCTGCGTCGTGAAGCTCGCCGAGCACGGGGGCGTCGCGGCCGTGCAGGGACGCGAGGGACTGGGCGAGCCGCGAACCCTCGATCACTTCGGCGGTCGATCGGAAGGTGCCCGCTTTGCGCTGCAGCCGCGCCACGCGCGAGAGGTAGAGGGCGGGGAACTCGCTTTGCGTGCCGCTCCGAAAGCTCTGCCACTTCGCTTCGAAATAGGCCGGCGCGTGGTTGCCGGCGCCGTAGCCCGATTGCGATGAAAGGCGCGCGTACGAATAGGGCATCAGCGTCAGCTTTGCCGGCGCCGTGGGAAGCGCTTCGACTTCCGCATCGCTCATCGGAGCAAAGGTCGGCGCCAGGGCCGGTACGTGAAAGGCGCCGGCGACAACGACGATTTCGTGGGGCGCCACGCCGGCCTCGAGGGACGCTTCGATCTCCCGGCGCATGTACGCTTCGCGCACGAGGTTTTCCGCGTTGCGAAGGCCGGCGTCGGGAACAAGCTCGCGCAGGGTGGTGCCGAGCTCGTTCAGGGCTTCGTGAAAGCGTTCGGCCACCCCCAACCTTTCGAAGCGCCCTTCCCAGTAGCTCTCGTAGTCGTGTTCGCCGGCGCCCTCGGCGAGCGAGCGGTACACGCTTCGATGGGTCCATGCCTCGTCAAGAAACGGGTTTGGCGCCTGCTCATTGTGCGCCTCGACGACGACGTCATCTTCGCCGCCGTCGTCTTCGTCGTCGCCGCCGTCGTCTTCGTGCACGCGCTCGTCGCGCCCTTCACGCTCCGCGAGGATTCGGCGCCGGCGTGCGCCCTGAAGGGCCAAGAAGGTGCTCGAGGGCAGGTCGATGAAGCGCGCCTCGGCGCCGTTTTCCGATGCCCATAGGAGCGCTTGATATTCCGGGCTGTAGGTGGCGAAGGGGTAGAGGAGCGTGTCCACCGGCGGCTCCGCCGTGTAGGCCAGGGCAGCGACGGGCGGCTGGCATTTTGCGTGCACCAAATCGCCGATGAGCGGCGTCATGTCCGCGGGGCCTTCGATCAACACGACGCGCGGCCGGCGCGCGTGTAGAAAGGCGCGAAGGTGCCACGCCACCCCCGGCGAGAGATGGCGAACGCCAAAGACTGCCGGGTAGGGGCGGAGCTCGGACGCGGCGGCGTTCGCCCCGGTGCTCAACCGAGGCGCTCCTTGCAGGCCTTGTAGAGCGGGCGCCACGCGGCGCCGCGCTTCTTCATCACGTTGTCCAGGTAGTCGTGCCAGACGATGCGGTCCTTGCCTTCTTCCTTGACGACGGCGCCCAGCAAGGCCGCGGCGATGTCCTCGTCTTCTACCTCGCCGCTGCCAAAGTTGCCGGCGAGGGCCATGCTGCTGGCGAGAAGGGAGATCGCTTCGGCCGTAGACAGCACGCCGGAGGGCGTTTTGACCTTGGACTTGCCGTCGAGGGTCTGTCCCCGGCGAAGCTCGCGAAAGACCGTCACGACCTTTTCGATCTCCGCGACGCCGGGCGGCGTGGCGGGCAGCTTGAGCGTGCTTGCGAGATCGCGAACGCGTTTGTTCACGATCGACACCTCCGTTTCGAGATCTGCGGGAGCGGGCAGGACCACGATGTTGAAGCGTCGCTTGAGGGCCGACGACATGTCGTTCACGCCCCGGTCGCGCGTGTTGGCGGTGGCGATGACGCTGAAGCCGCGCTCCGCGGGCACTTCGACGCCAAGCTCCGGTACGCTCACGCGTTTCTCCGAAAGCAGCGAGATCATCGCGTCTTGGACCTCGGCGGCGCAGCGCGTGATCTCTTCGAAGCGCGCGATCGATCCGGTCTCCATGGCGCGAAACACGGGGCTCTTCACGAGGGCTTCTTCGCTCGGTCCGCGGGCGATCAGCATCGCGTAGTTCCAGGTGTATCGGATCTGCTCTTCGGTGGTGCCCGCGGTGCCCTGCACCACCTTGGTGGAATCGCCGTTGATGGCGGCCGTGAGGTGTTCGGAAAGCCACGACTTCGCCGTCCCCGGCTCGCCGATCAGCAGGAGCGCCCGGTCCGTGATCAGGGTGGCGATGGCGATTTCCACGAGGCGTGGATGGCCGATGTACTTCGGCGTGATGGTCATGCCGCCGGCCTCGCCGCCGGTGATGTACGTGCGAACCGAACGGGGTGACATGCGCCAGCCGTCGGGAACCGGGTGGGACTCGTGTTCGATCAGCGCGCTGAGCTCGTCGGCGAAGCGCTCTTCGGCGGACTGACGAAGCACGTTTGCGGGGGCGTTCTTTTTCTTCTTGGTCATCAGCTGCCTTTGGTGGACGTGCGCCGCCGAAATCGCTCTTCGGCCATGCGCGTCGTGTACTGGGCTTCGGCGGAGCCCTTCATTTTGGCGGCGTGCGCCTCCGCGTCCGCCAGCTCCTGGTCGCTGAGCGCTTCGAAGGGAAAGGACTCCAGGAAACGCTGGTCACTCCAGTAGGTCTTCGTCGAGTGGCGCCCGGTGCGCTGCGCCGCGATCCGCCGGTCAAGGAGCGAGCTCCAGCGCGCATAGCCGGCGTCGCGAAGGGCCCGGAGGGCGTCTCCGCTTTCATGATCCTTGGGATCGCTGGCAATGTCCTCGGCGTACTGAATCGCCGGCCCATGCGACGCGGTGAGGAGCATGAAGGCAAGCAGCCGATCGTTGCGTGCGAGGGCGAGGTCGAGCCAGCGTGGATCCCACGCGACATCCCCGCGCGGCGGCAGGCCTTCGTCGTAGCCGCATACGATTTGATCGCTCAGGAGCTCTCGATCACGGCGCTTTCGCGCCATGACGGCGTGAAAGGTGTCGTAGACAAAGGCAGGACTTCGAGTGCGCACACTGGCTTCGAAAGCGTGCCTTGGCGCTTTCAGGTCGAGGCGTTCAAGCAGCATCTCGGTGGCGCGCTCGTCGCCGCAGGTTGCGAGCAGCTCGTCGAGGCGCTCGACGAAATGGCGGCCGTCGATATCTGCCTTCACCGCCGCGGGAAGCTTGCTTAGGGCGGCGCGTTGGGCGGCGACGCGCAGGAGCAGTTCGATGCCCGGGCCCGTTGTGTCGCCAGCGAGCGCGCGCAGCCAGTGAAGGAGTTTGCGCAGGTGGTGTGCCTTCTTTCGCTCGAGCACGTTTGCGAGGTACGCGTCGGCCTGTTCGGCGAGGCCTTGGGTGACGGAGTCCTGGACGCCTTGGGCGAGCAGCGTCGCCAGGGCTGCGGAAGCGAGCTGGCCGTCCTGGGTGGGAATCGCTTTGGCCAAGAAGTCCAGCGCGTCGGGCTCCGTCGCGAGCGCGCCATAGGCTGCTGCGCGAACTTCGTGGGCCCGGTCCTTGGCCAGCACGAAGAGCTCCTTCGTCGCGCCGCCTCCCGCGAGTCCGCCCGCCGCCGCGGCGCGCACTTCTTGGACGTCCGATTCCGCGAGCTCGATGCAGAGGGCGCGGCGTTCGGCGTCGCCCATGAGGCGGAGCATGAGTCGAAGGCGACGTACCTGGGCGTAGCCCTTTTCCTGTGCGAAGGCGCGCTGCAGGTGCGGAAGAATGGCGCGTCCGTAGGTGGGAAGCACTTCCTGCTCGATGAACTCGGCGAGCTCCGAGTAGCGATCGTCGAGGGCCCGGAGGGCCGGCAGCATCAGGCGGAGGTCGCGGAAGTAGCCGCTTCGATGCCCTTCTTGAATGACTTCGAGGCGGCCCGAACCGGTGGACGAGAGGGCCTCGAGGATCGCGCGCATCGTCTTGGCGGCGACGGGCCGGTTTGAAAGGTGCAGGTCCGCCGCCTCAAGCGGTACGAGCTCGCCTTTGACCCGGTGCTTGAGCTGGGTCGCCAGCACGGCGTTCACCAGCGTCGTGGCGCGAAGCAGATGCTGGGCGCTTTGGGCCTTCGGCGATTCGAGGAGCGTTTCCAGCGCCCCGGCGATGGTGGCAAAGACGGCGGCCTTCTTGCCGGTTTGCTGAAGCACGGGCACCAGCTTCTTCAGGCGAAAGTCGCCGCGCGCGAGCGGGCTTCCGGCAATCGTGAGGCGCCGAAGCTCGATGGCGGTTTCTCGAAGGGCGGCGATGGTCATGGCGAACGCTTCAGAGGGCCAGGCGCACGATCTGCGCTTCGCTGATGAGGGTGAGCGGTTTTGCGTGCAGCGACTGCGCGCCGGCCTGCGGGCGAAAGGCGAGGAGGGCCACCTGGTTTCGGTGGAGCGCGCCGTCTACGAGCTCTAGCAGCGCGACGGTCTCCATCGGGTCGCAGCCTGCATCGTCGTTCAACACGATGCGTTCGTCGCCGCTTTGAAGGACCGTGGCGTCGCCCACGCGGCCGAGCTGGTCGTAGCGAACCAGCGCGAAGGCCGTTTCGTAGAGCGGGTCCTTGAGCCGCCCCTTGGCGGCCTTGATGGCCGCGCCAAGGTCGAGCGCGTGGGAGCGCAGGGTCGCGAGGTCGCGGGGGTCGAGGGGGCGCTCGCTCGCTTCGTCCCACCGAACGCGGGGCAGCGTTTCG
>JBCCRV010000590.1:0-4916 GCA_039201085.1 Myxococcota bacterium
CTACCGTCCGTTGCTGCATCGGTAGACGAGTCGCCGGACTCGCAGCCGCCAAGGGCAAGCACGAACAGAAAGAGCGTGAGTCGGTGCGATGGCATGCGGAGCCTTAGAATGAAGATGTCGGACCGTCGACCGCAAGCCAGTGCCTCACAACAGGTGTCTTCACCGAGTAAGGCCTGCGACTCAGAGCCTCGATAGGTCCCAAACGGCGATGCGTATGCTCGCCGTGACGAGCCGGGTGCCGTTGGCAAAGGCTGCGGCGCGGCAGACGGCGATGCCGCCCTTGAGGGTGACCCGCTCTTCGTTCGTGTGCAGGTCCCATATGCGAATGCGTTTTTCGCCACACACGGCGAGCAGCCGTTCATCCGGGCTCAGGGCGATGCATGAGATCATGGTGGCGGGGCCTTCGACTCGAAATTGTTCGGCGTTGGTTTGGCGGTCGAAGACGATCGTTTCGTTGCCGCTTGTCACCGCTAGCATGCGCCGCCTGATCGCCACCCTTTTGGGCCGAGACGGGTCGCCGCCAAGTTCCTCTACGCACTGTGCAAGGTGTGAGGGGAGCGAATCGCTCGCGTATGGCTCGGGCGAGCGTCGATGGTCCGTGTCCTGCATCGAGCGAATTTCAGAGCCCTTTGGAAACGCCACCTCGATGCGGCCATCAGCAAGAATCCGTAGATCGCGCTCGGAGGCGCGGCGTCGGGCGTGCTGAAAGACCCGTACGCCGCATAGCGTTGTGTCTTTCGCGGGGTCCGTGATGTCATCGGGCGACTGTGCTCGGTAGCGGACCTCGCGGTTCGCGTAGTCCACCGTCTGTTCCGCTTCCCGTTCGAACAGGGCTGTAAGGCTATGGGGAATGGTGACGCCGTCTGTTGGGTCGTAGAGCTTGAGGAGCCCGTCATCGCGATCCCATAGGAGGTACCTGGCGCCGCCATTCCCTGCGAATGCGACGGTGTGTTCCGGCAGCATGCTGACGAGCGTTTCGCCGGGCTTGAGACCCTCCCAGTCCTTGTACTTGCAAGCGACCGTGATCGCTGGTGTGCCAGGGTCGCCGGGGCGTTCGAAGAAGACGAGGCTTTCCTGCCGATAGTCTTCAAAGGCGCGCTGGCGAGTCGAGTCTCGAAGGAGCTCGGCAGCGCCGAAGATGTCCGCTCGGCTCCATAGCTTCTCGTATCCATCGTGAAGGGAGAGGAACGCACGAAGCCAGTCGGGCAGTGGGGAATCGTAGGCCGCAGCGATCGCTGCGAGGGCATCGCTGCTGGCCGGCGGATGCGCACGGGGGACGACACCGGTTTCCAGCAGCTTCGCTTCATGCGCGATGGCGCCAACAAGTTTGCCAATGGCGCTTGCCAGGCGTTGCTTTGCACCGTTCGAGACGTCCGCTGCGTCCGCTGTTGCGGCCTTGTGTGCGGCGTTGGTCGGCGTACCCGTTGCGACCGCAGTCATGCTTTCCGCTTCTTCGGAAGCGTTCGGGTCAGACCGCTCGTACCCTTTTTTTAGTTTCGATGCGATGAGCCTTTCGGCGCTAACCGTCGCTTCGGCTTCGCTGTCGAAGGACTTGGTCTTGCTCTGGCCGGACGTTCCGACCTTGCCGTAACGAACGGTGTGCTCGGCCCCATCGACATGAACTTCCCAGAACTTGTGCGATTTGGCGTCTTGGTAGACGAGACGGGTCTTCATCCCGCTGAGCGTACACGGCCGGCGTAAAGTCCATCTTACTTCGGCAGCGCGCTATAGTTCGATCCGTTCGAGCGCATCTTTGCGCGGACGTTCCCGAGGCCGAGGCTCGCGTGTTGGTGGTCCGGGTCAACGAGCTTCTGGCGCGCGAAGCGGACGTCCGTGCCCACTTGCTCGCCGCCGGCCAATTCGAATGAGCCGTTTTCCCGGGTGCGGGCCATAGGAAGAAAAGCGACGCGCACCCTTGACGATGCGATCTCGCTGGGCACACTGCGGGCCGTTTCGTTCACCCATGTTTACCGATGCACATAGCCCGAGCCTGACTCGACCCTGCGCGTGCTTCCGTGCGGGTGATTCGGTTCAGGCGAGTTCCAGCTAGAGCGTCCGTCGCAGCTTTGCGTGCGTGCCGCTCTGGGTTTCAGGGCGGCCTTTTTCGTGTCGCCCCGCGTCCGCGCGCCCTTCTTTGACAGTTGAATTGTGTCTTGCGCTCCGTCTCGGACGGGGCGTCCCAGCGGCCCAGGTGGGCGGGGGCCTTGAGCCCCGAGCGCTTCGATGCGCTCCGCTGGACCGGCGGGCGACGCCGAGAAGAATCTCCGCCGTCCGCGGCGCGCTGCGTCGCCCGCCCATTTGCCCCCTTTGGTAAGCATGGCTGCAGGTTCGATTCCTGCGGTGGGCACCGTACTATTCCTTTCACAGTCGCTGCGGCATCGCGCACGCGGGCGCGTCGTGCCAGAGGTTGGCATGCGTTCGCTCCGTGCGTCCGACTCGCCGGTTCGTCAGCGGCTGGACGTTGCAACACGTCGGATCGGGATAGAGCGACCCCTAAAGGTCGAGGGTTCGATTCCCTCTCCGTCGCCTCGGTGGCGGGTAACTCAGTTGGTAGAGTCTTAGGCACTAGATTGAAGATCTAGCTCAGGCAGGCGCTCCCGGGCGCCAGTCAACCCCGGCCCATGGGCCGGTCCTTTGCGTGCGGGTTACCCCGCACGCAACTTCCCTTGCCGCACGGCCTTCGCATCCGTCGCCGCATCCTTTGCGTCGCTCCATCCCTTCGGGGGTGCAGCCCGCAGAGGCCCCGGCGCTGGACCCGAAGGGGGTCGCGAGCCTGGGCCGCGATCTGCGCGTT
The DNA here is from genome assembly GCA_039201085.1 of Myxococcota bacterium. Classification (GTDB taxonomy): domain Bacteria; phylum Myxococcota_A; class Polyangia; order Polyangiales; family Houyiibacteriaceae; genus JBCCRV01. The sequence goes on from JBCCRV010000590.1 coordinate 2,795, forward strand.
GCGCAGCCGAGGATCGGTCCGTGCGCCCCTTATGTCGCGCCTAGCAAACGGTTTGCGGGCGCTCTTCCCAAACAAGGAGGTCTCCCATGTTCAAGAGCATTCATGTTCCCCTACACGAACGGGCGGTCGTGCTGCGCAACGGCCTCCCGATTCGCGCCCTTGGTCCCGGTCGTCATCACGTCTGGGGCCTGTCCCGTCGCGTGCAGCGTTGGGATACGCGCGGGCTGGTTTTCGACGCCCACGCCCAGGTGCGCGACGTGCTCGATCCGTCGTGGTTTTCCGAAGTCTCGATCGCCGCGAACGAGCGCGGCGTGCTCTTCGTCGACGGTCGTCCTGCGCGCTTCCTGCGGCCTGGTGTCGTACGCTACTGGACCGTCGATAAAGGCGTCGAGTTGCGTTTGTACTCCATCGACGAGCCTATGCCCGTGCTAAGCCGCGAGCTTGCTTCATTGATTCCCTCGGCCGAATACGTGCAGCGGGAAGTCTTCGAGCATCAGCGAGGCCTGGAGTTCATCGCGGGCCGCTTCGAGCGGGTGGTCGAGCCGGGTTCGTACGCGCGCTGGTCTCAGGCGGGCGCGCAGGTCGAGCTCGCGCTTATCGATATGCGGCGTCAGCAGCTGACGTTGAGCGGTCAGGAGCTTATGACGCGCGACAAGGTTTCGCTGCGTTTGACGCTCTCCGTCGAGTACGCGGTGGAAGACCCCGTGAAGGTCGCCGCTGTCGCGAACGGCCGGGACTCCGTGTACCTCGCCGTGCAGCTCGCTGCGCGGGCTTATGTGGCGGGTGTAACGCTCGATGCTTTGCTGGAAGGACGTGAAGCGATGGACGCCTACCTCTTCTCGGAAACGGCACCGAAGGCCGCAGCTTTCGGCGTGGTCCTGCACGCGGTCGGCGTGAAGGATATCGTGCTTCCGGGTGAGATGAAGGCGCTGCTCAACCGCGTGATCGAAGCGCAGAAGGAAGCCGCGGCGAACGTGATCCTTCGGCGTGAAGAGGCGGCATCGACCAAGTCGCTGGCGCAGACAGCCAAGGTGATGGCGGACCATCCGGTCTTGCTTCGCCTCAAGGAGCTCGACGCGCTCAAGGAGATCGCCGGGCAGATCGACGACGTGAGTGTCCTCGTCGGCGAGGGTGGGCTGCAGTCGTTGCTTCCCGCCGCGCTCAAGGCACGGTCGTAGATTGGGGACGCCCTTTTCCGCAACGGGGAGGGCGCCCTTTTTCTGTGCGGTTTGCGGTTTGTGGTTTGTGGTTTGTGGTTTGCGGTTTGCGGCGAGTCGCGGAGCGTTTATCACCGCTGGGTGGCCGCTTCCGATCTTCCGCAGCAGCTGATTCTCGTCGATCGTTCGGCAGGCATGCTGGAGGCGTGGCAGCGGCTCTTTCAGCAAGCGCCCGTCGAAGTGGTGGACGGCGAATGGTCGGCGCAGGACGCGGACGCGCTTGTGCTGCCCGTTCTTAGCAACGGGAGCGTCGATCGGCCCCAGCGAGCGGCGGCGGAAGCCGCGCTCACGCAGCAGACGCTTCGCGCGATCGATCAGGTTGTCTTCGACGCGCACCACGGCGAGATGACGACGGCCAACGTTGAGCGTGTGCCGGCGCCGGAGGAGCGCTGGCCCGTTCTAATCGCGGCGTGCACGCGCCACGTTCGTCAAACGTGCGTTGCGGCGGACGATAGCGGGCGTGTCTTTGAAGCGGCCCTTCGCGCGGCGGCGAAGCACAACGCGCAGGGCGCGGATACGCGTATCGAATCGCTCTTATGCCCCGCCCTGGCGGCGGAGACGGGCGCCTATTTGCGTGTCGCAGCCGGTATGTTCGTCGCGTACGAAACGCTGTACGGAGCCTAGCTAGCCAATCACGATTCGAAGCCGGGAACACCGCGTCGTTTTGGTAGAAAGCGGAGGCTGTTCGAACCGTCGTTTGCCGCCGTCTAACCTCCGCTACCCGTGGTGCGTAAAGTGCGCGTGTATGAGGCGCGTGTGAGGGGTGGAGTTACCCCGCTTTCGTGGACACCGACATAATGGAGTTCACGATGACCAAAGAGAGACCAAGAAGAAAACACACGCTCGAGTTCAAACACGAAGCGGTGCGCCGGATGATGGGGCGCGGCCAGCGTTCAGTGAAGGAG
>JBCCRV010000591.1:0-4910 GCA_039201085.1 Myxococcota bacterium
GGCTGTTCGACGAGCGATTCGACGCCGCCGAGGCTCGGCGCAATCTTCGGAATGCGCACCGCGTCGACGAGGCGCGTACCCGCGTCCAGGTCGCCCTCCACTTCGAAGGTCACGACGCCGCCGAAGCCGCTCATGAGCTCCTTCGCGACGGCGTGGTTTCCGTGACTCTCGAGGCCGGGGTAGTAGACGCGGCGAACCTTCGGGTGCGTTTCGAGCATGCGCGCCATGGCTAGGGCCGACTCGTTCTGCTGAGCGACGCGAAGCGCCAGGGTCTTCGTTCCGCGGATTAGGAGCAACGCGGCGTGCGGGTCCAGGACGCCGCCGAGTACGTTGCGCCAGTCGCGCACGACGGAGATGAGGCCTTCCTTACCGGCGACGACACCGCCGAGCACATCGTGATGGCCGCCGAGGTACTTGGTGGCGCTGTGCACGACGAAGTCGATGCCGTGCTCCGCCGGACGCAGGTTGATCGGCGTCGCAAAGGTGCTGTCGATCATCGTCTTGATGCGCCGTTCGCGGCAGATCGTCGCGAGCTTTCGCAGGTCCGGGACGGTCTGGTAGGGGTTCGTCGGCGCTTCGCTGATCACAAGCTTCGTGTTCGGCCTGAGCGCGGCGTCGAGGGCCTCAAGGTCCGCGGGCGGCACGAGCGTGTGTTCAACGCCGTAGCGACCGAGCATCGTGGACACAAACTGCCGCGTTCGCCGGTAGCAGTCGCTGAAGAGCACCACGTGGCTGTCCTGCGACGTGAGCGCGAGAATGGTGGTGGTGACGGCGGCCATGCCACTGGCAAAGGCCAGCGCATCCTGCGTGCCTTCGAGGGCGGCGATCTGCTGCTCGAAGAGCCGCACCGTCGGATTCCCGTAGCGTCCGTACTCCTCCTGCTGGGCGCTCCGCCCCTCGAAGAAATCACGCAGGGCCTGCGTGTTATCGAAGGTATAGGTGGCGGTCTGAACCACTGGCGGCGTCATGGCGCCTTCGGGATGGCGACGGGGTTGGCCGCCGTGCACGGCGAGGGTCTTGGGGTCGGGGGCGCGGGTCACAAGCGGCAGCCTAAAGCCCAGCCGTGCACCGGCCATGCGCTCGCGCACAGCGCCAACCCGATGCAAGCGCGGTCGCGCCTTGCTACGCTTCGTCCATGGGGGTTCGGTGGGGCAGCGCTTCTCCTCCTTGGATGCGGCCAAATCGCCTTCGACGCCGAAATCCAACCGGACGACGCCGGTGACATCCGCGACGCCACGAACGGCGCCCGAGGCGGAGACGCGGAACGAACCACGGACGGGAGCGCGGACGCCCCGGACTCGAATCCGTCTGATGTCGATGCTGCTCGGACCGACGGGCCGAGGGACGCCGGTGAAGTCGGCATCGAACCGGACGGAGGCACAGCGGACGCCGGCGACTCCGGTCTCGACGCGGGCGACTCGGGTTTCGACGCTGGAGAAACCGACCCCTGCGACGCACCGGCCCCGAGCCTGATCATCGTAAGCCCGGAAGAGGGCCAGGACTTCCCGGGCCCTTCGGGCCGAACCGTCCCAGTTCGATGGGCGTATACGGGAACGGCCACAGAGTTCGAAGTGGTGATGACCTACGAGCGCGCGGAGCCGCCGGTGATGGCACGCGTTTCGCGCGAGGCCGGCTGCTTCAGCTCGTGGAGCACGCCATCGCTCGAGGCGGAAACGGTAACCGTCCGTGTGGAGGCCGTTGGCGGCGGACGGGTGAGCGACATGGTCCGCTTCTCCACGGACGCGGACTGACCCGCGGAAAGGAACTCTTGCTGAACGAAACGCCCGCACCTACCGCATCCGTTGGTCGCTGGGCCCGAGCGCTTAGCCCGCATGAGTCATCAAGGGGTCTGATGATCCTTCAAGATTTCTCGCGGAGGCATTTCTTGGAGCGGAGATACAGTTCGCATCCGGGCAAAAGAAATGCCTCAACGATTTCGGCCTGTACGAGGGCGCGCCATCGGGTGACGAATGGGGTAATGCCTCCACGATTCGGCCTGCGCGAGGGCGCGCCATCTGGTGACGAATGGGGTTTAGTTGCGCCGGAAGAGCACGGCGCTCGGACCGACGGCGCCGCGATCGACGACGAGGTGCTGCCACGCGTTCTCCACGCGAACGTCTCGAACGTGCGTGCCGAACTGCTGGACGAGGTAGTGGGAAAGTTCCCCCGCGGTCAGCAGGCCATCGCGCGGCGCCATGTCCGCTTCGCCGCTGATGCCCGTGCGCAGGAAGTGGCTTAGGTAGCCGCCCGCCTGAAACTGACCGGCCACGGACGAGAGCACGTCTTCCTCGGACGAGAAGAGCCCCATGCGGCCCGGCCGAGTGATGATGTCCTTTGCAAAGCCGCCGGAGAAACAGGCGTCGAGGGCAAGCACGCCCAAACCCTGGATCGGGTCGAAGAGCTCGGCCATTCGGTCGTCGAGCATCGGGCCGTCGTAGAGCACAAGCGTTTCGTCCGTGCCGTCGATTTCACGCGGGTCTTGGCTCCCCGGACGCTGACCGCCGTGGCCGGAGTAGAAGAAGATGAAGGTGTCGTTCGGCTGAACGCGCTGCGCCATCTGCTGAAACGCCTGCGTGATATTGGCGTTGGTCGCGTCCGCGTCCGTGAGCACGATTTGATTCGCTTCGGTCATGTGGCCCGCTTCGCGGAGCGATTCGGCCAGCTTGATCGCGTCGTTGGCGCACTCCGGCAGGTCGCCTCCACCGGGGTAGTCGCTGATGCCGGCGAAGATCCCATAGACGTTGCCGTTGCCGCCCGTCGGCGCGCCGTTCGGGCGCGGGCCGGGCAGCTCGCGACCGGTGCTCAGTTCGTAGGCGCCCGTTTCACCGGGCCGGTAGCTCGTGACCATGATCGTGTAGGCGCCCGCCTCCGCTGCCGGAATGTCGATGCCCGAGTTGAGGTTGCCGGAAACCAGGTCGTCGTTGTCGAGCTGATCGCCCGACGGGGTGCGCACGATGAGGTACGTGTCGAAGTCGCTCGAGTTGAGCCGGACCTGCGCCGGTTCGCCCGCGGTGAAGGTCATGCTGTAGCGGTCGACAAACTCACCGCTCTCCAGCTGCGAGTCGGCCTGGGCCAGCGCGCCCCGCTGCGTTTGACCCGGCGTCGCCGGCGTGGCCGGTCCCGTAGGCGTCGTGGGGTTCGTCGGCGTCGCAGGGTTCGTCGGCGTCGCAGGGTTCGTCGGCGTCGTTGGGTTCGTCGGCGTCGTTGCACCGTTCGGTGCGCTGACTCGCAGCTCGTAGGCGCCGACCTCACCGGGCCGGTAGCTTGTGACGGCCACTTCGTAGCGACCGCCTGCCGTGGCGACGAGGTCGAGGGCGGCGTTCGTATCGCCGGGCGCGCGGTCATCGTTCTGCTCCGCTTCACCATTCGGCGTCCGCACGATCAGGTACGTGTCGAAGAGGCTGCTGTTGGCCTCGAGGCGCACGTGCGAACCGGCAGGAAGGTCGAGGGGGAAGACATCGATAAACTCGCCGCTCGGAAGCTGGCGGTCTCCGTCGCGCAGCTCACCGCGCTGCGTGCTCCAGTTCGATGCGGCGGCGGCGGCGGCAGGCTCGGGCGCGCGCGACGTCTCAAAGATCTTCAGCTCGTATGCGCCCGCCATGCCGGCGCGGTAGGTAGTCGCCATGAGCCGATGGGTGCCGGCGACGGACGCGCGGAACTCAAGGCGCGAGTTCAGCCCTTCGGCGTCGTCGTTTTCCCAAAGCTGGCCGTTGGGACCCACCACCATGACGTAGCTGTCGAGATCGCTCGACTCCATTTCAACGGTGATCTCCTGCCCGGCCGACGCGTTGAAGGTGTAGAGGTCGACGGACTCGCCGGTGGAAAGCCGGGCGTCCGATCCTTCGATCGCTCCCTGCACGCGCTGGCCCACGGTGACCGACGTTGCGGACCCGCCCACGAGCGGCTGGTGATGGCCACGCACGATCGAGGGCTGCGCGACTTCCGGCGCTGCGCTCGCCTCCACGGGCACAAAGGACAGCTGGTAACGCAGCGAATCGGTACCCGCCGCCGGCGCCATGACCTGGATGCGGTGAAGGCCGTGGTCCGTCAGGCGCGCCCGTCCTCCGTCGGAGCGCACGGCACGACCGCGCGGATCGAGGATCACGAGCTCAGGAGCCGCACCCGCCGCCGACGCGATGAGCTGGTGCGGCTGGCCCTCTGGCACCTCCACGGCAAAGGCATCGAAGAGACGATCGTCCTGCGCTGCGTCGCCGCTGCCGAGGGTGCCGACGGCGGACTGACCACTCGTGAGCGTGAACGCCTCGGTCTCGGCCGTCTCTTGGGGCTGGCTGACGACGAGGCGGTACGCGCCCGTGGCGCCGCCTGCGTAGCTCGTCACACGAATCTTCACTACGCCGTCGGCCTCGGCCACAACGTCGACGCGGCTGCGCGTGCGGTCGCCGTGGTAGTCGTCGTTAACGACGGGCGCCGCCGCCGGCGCGGTGACCTCAAGAAGCGGATCGAACTCCGTCGAGCTCACATCGATACTGAGCGCGACGCCCGCTTCGACCTCGATCTCGAAGTGGTCCGAAAAAGCCTGACCCATCTGCAGGTCGCCCGCTTCAAGGGCTCCATCCTCGGCGAGCACGACGCCGTCAGCGCTTTCCCCCCCCTGCGTCTCGCCGCCGCCCGCCGGCGCCGCCGTACCGCACGCCGCGCCCCCTAAAGCCAGGGACAAAACCAAGAGCCAAGACGTTTGCGGTCGATTCATGGGCGAAGTGTACTTCGAAGCCAGCACAGCCAGAACCCCCGCCTCCCCATATCTCGGGAAGGCCAGCGCCACTCGTCAGCCGTGCATCGCCAGAGACGGCCTCCCGCAAAGCATATTCAGTCGCTTCAAGCTTCGATGAAAACGAGCAATGGCGCGCTTCGCTAGAAGAGCGGTTGACCACCCGAAGAGAGAACGAACC
>JBCCRV010000592.1:0-4903 GCA_039201085.1 Myxococcota bacterium
CACGCCGCGTCCACAGTACGGGGCGTGCGCTCGCGGTCCACGCCGCCGTCTTTGGCGTCGGACCCCAATCGCCCGCGCGGGGTCTGCCGCTCCGCCCGCCTTCCTATGCCGCCGAACGCTTGAGAGAAAATGGGTGGTGGAGCGCACGGTCGCTCTCGTGTCTTGCGACACGACGATCGTGCGCGGGACATAGCCCACGTGCCCCAGGCCTAAGGAAACACAGACGCGCAACATCTGGTCCATACGCGCGGGCAGCATCGAGGAAGTGAACCCGTTCGTCTTTGTGCCGGCGAACCTGGTCAGACGTGAGCAATGCTTGGTCGGCTGTGGGTCGCCGGGGGGAACCGGCGGACTCCGCGGGCGCGCACGATGTACGCTGGCGGATGGGGCAAGGATGTCGGTCGATTGGACGTTGTTCGCGCTTAGCGAAGAGGAACTCGAGAGGGCTTGCGGCGACTGGGCGCAGGTCGAAGATGCGCCGCGCATCGTGAAAACGTTCTGTCCGCTGAAGCTTCGAACTGTCGACCGACTTCGCTACGTCGGCGAGCGCGCAGCTTCACCCACCACACCGATCCAGTTGAGCTTATTTCCAACCGTCGTTGCATACCGATCACCCTACGAGCTCTTCCTGGAGACGTTTCAACGGAAGCCAACGGAGGAAGAACACGCCGAGTTGGACCGAAACGCCTATCTGGCCCATCCGAGCTCCGGGGACTCGGTTCTGCGAATGCCAACGTACCTGCTCGACAAGCTCCGGCGGTCACGCGCCAAGGAGCTCTTGCACGTCACGGATTTTGTTCGCGCTCACCCGAGCGTTTTCATGCACGCGGGGACATAGCGCTCAGCGCGGGTTGGGTAGAACGTTGAAGCCGCCGGATGGCGGTGGGATCGAGAACGCTGCGGTGAACTCGTCGAGGCTTAGGGGGTCTCCGCTGCGGAAGCCGAGGGAGGCGGCGAGGGCGCCGATGACGGCTTCGGGGGTCCAGCCCGCTTCGCGGTAGTCGGCGATGCCGACCGCTCCGTCGCGTTTTGAAAGGCGGGCGCCTTCCTGGTTGCGAACGAGGGGGACGTGCAGCCATGCGGGTTCGCTCAGGCCGAGGGCGCGGTAGAGGGTGATTTGTTTGGGGGTGGAGTCGAGGAGGTCGTCGCCGCGAACGACTTCGGTGATCGCCGCGTCCGCGTCGTCAACGACGACGGCAAGCTGGTACGCGTGTTGGCCGTCGCTTCGGCGTACGACGAAGTCGTCGGGCGCTGCATGTTGCGCACCCTGCCATCCGTCTTCGAAGGCCGGGGCGTCGTCCATGCGAAAGCGAAGGGCGAGGGGTCGGCCCGCGCGGGTGGGACCGTTTCGGCAGGTGCCCGGATAGCCGGGACCGCCTTCGCCGGGATGGGGAGCGCTGGCGATGGCGATTTCCTTGCGCGTGCACGAACAGGCGAAGACGTGCTCGCCGAGCGCTTCGAGCGCCGCGTCGTAGTGGTGGGTGCGCGCCGACTGGTGAATCGGGCCCTCGTCCCAGTGCAGACCCAGCCATTCGTGGTCGCGAAGGATCGCGGCTTCGGCGCCCTCGCGCACGCGCGGGCCGTCGAGGTCTTCGATGCGCATCAGAATGCGGCCCTTCGCCTGGCGCGCGCGGGCGAAGGCGATGAGCGCCGTGCGCGCGTGACCGAGATGCATGGCGCCCGTGGGCGAAGGGGCGTAGCGCGTGCGGTACGCCGGGTCGGTCAAGAGCGAAAGCGCTTCCACTGCGCGAAGTCCGCCTCTTGAAAGGCGCCGTAGCGACCTTGAAGGCGAACGAGCTCGCCGTAGGCGGCGGGCATATTGCTAGCGAGCTTCATGAGCACGTGGCCCGTAGCCTCGGCGTCGCCGGCGGCGCGGTGCGCTTGCTCCAGCGGAATGCCGAAGTGGGCCGCCACATCGCCAAGCTTTCGGCTCTTTTGATCTTTCAGGATCTCGCGGGCCCACACGAGCGGGTCGACCCAGACGATGTCCGTACGCATCGCCGGCGGCAGGGCGCCGGCGGTGAGGGCGCCCCGCACGCGGGCCACCTCTGCGAGCAAGAAGCCGCGGTCGAAGGACGCGTTGTAGGCGACGGGCAGTCGACCTTCGAGCAGTTCGACGACTTTCGGGACGACCTGGGCGAAGGTCGGCGCGCCCGCCAGCTCTTCGTCCGTGATGCCGTGCACGGCCCGGGACTCTTCGGGAATCGGGATCTGCGGATTGACGAGCAGTCCCTCTCGAAACTCCACGCGGCCGGCGCGAAAGCCAACGACGCCGATCTCGATCACCCGATCTACGCTTGAGTCCGTGCCCGTGGTCTCGAAATCGATGACCGCCATCGGCAAGTCGACCCAGCGCGCACCGGCTTCAAACTCGGCGCAGAGCCCAGGGACGTTGCGAATCGCGGCGGCGATACGGTCGGCGATTCCGGGGTAGTGGCGGCCGGTCGGAAAGCACGTCTGGGGACCGCTGCTGCGCATGGCCGCACCATAGCAGGCTCGTGCCTGGGCGCTGCGCCCTTTTCGGCGAAGCAAAGGCAAGGGTGATACGATGGCGCCGTGCGCGCGACCGTACCGCTTCTGCTGGCCCTGGCTGCTTGCGCGGGGGAATACGAGGTCTCGATCGCCTTCGACCCGCCCGCGCTGGTCGACGAGGCCGTATCGATCGAAGTTGCCGTGGTCGAAAGCTGCGATGTCGTCTCGCCGGACGGCGCCTTTCGCACGGTGCGCAGCCGAAGCACGCTCGGCGCTTCGGGCGGCGCAGCGCCCCTCGGCGATCTGCCGCCGGGCACCTACGCCTTGGCCGCCCGAGCGACGGACGCCACGTGCGGAACGCTGGCCTTTGGCTGCCGCGCCATCGAGGTGTCGAGCGGCGGATCGGGGACGCTGTCCGTAACCCTTGTCGCGGCCGTGGGTCAGGCGTGCGAGGCCGCCGAGTGCACGGCGGGTCGCTGCGACGACGGCGACGCTGGGATCGACATGGCGACGGAAGCGATGGCGACGCCCGACGCCGACATGCGCACGCCAGCGGACGCCGACATGACGCTCGACTCGGACGCGGGAGACGCCGATCCCATCGATGCGGACATGGGCATGGCGGAGGTATGCACGCCCGAGAGCGAAGGCGCGTCGTGCTTTGACGAGGTGGACCAGCCCGGCCGATGCCGGCAGGGCGCTTGCTGCGCGGGCTGCTGGAACGGCTCCGCGTGTGTCGAGGGAGACCGAGACGAAGCCTGCGGCCGCGAAGGCGGCGTCTGTGAAACTTGCGAATGTCCGATGGACCGCTGCTCGCCCGAAGGGTGCGTCGGCGCTTCGCGCTGGGAACGGGTAGCTGCGGGCGATGACTTTGTCTGCGCGACGGGGGCGCGCGACGGCCGGCGGCCGGCCCTCTACTGTTGGGGCGCCAACGACGCAGGGCAGACAGGCCAGGCCGATTTGGACGTCGTTGACGTACCGGCGCTTGTCGAAGGGCCGAACGGTGCGCGGTCGATCGCGCTGTCGAACCGCACGGCATTCGTCGTTGATCAGAGCGGCCGGCTTTGGAGCTGGGGCGCCAACGTGCGCACCGACGGACGATGCGAGGAGCTCGGACTCCTTGGGCGCTTCACGGGTCAGTGCGCAAACTCCGAGCCGGAGCGACTGGGCACGGGCTCCAACTACTGCGAAGTGACGGTTGCGCGCGGCGAAGAAGAAGAGTCCGACGATGTGGTGCCCGCGCACGCCTGCGCCATTCGCGAGGGCGGCCGTCTGCAATGCTGGGGCGCCAATGACCGAGGGCAGATCGGCAACGGCCGCAGGGACGTGAACGCCGGCTTCGCCTTCAGCGTACCCGGCGGCGCCTGGCTGCGGGCGGGCCTCGCGCTGCAGACGACCTGCGCCATCCGTGCCTTCGAGGGCGAAGCGCCGTCCGGCTGCCCCGACCCGGACGATGTGGGCCTGGCCTACTGTTGGGGCTCGCACGAACGGGGTGAACTTGCGGACTTCGACCCGGTGCGATCTTCGCCGCCGCCTGTGGACGACGATGTGGGGGAAGGCACGTTCTTCGCCTCCGTCTCGGGGTCCGGAAATACGCTCTGCGCACGATGGGCGCCCGCCGGCGAACTGGGCAACTCGATCTCCTGCTGGGGCGACGCACGCTTCGGACAGCGCGCCATCATTCCCGAGCTTGTCGCCCTAGAGCTCAACCTCGTGGAGATTGGGCCGGTAGACGTGCGGACCACCAACCCGCTCGTGGCGGGCCCGCGCACGTTCTATACGCGCTCCACCATCGGTCCGCTGGGCTGGGGCATCGCGCCGCCCAGCCTGCCCCTCGAGGGGGCCGACAACTGCGGGCCTCGCAGCGAGCCGTGCGCCACGGAGGCCGCGGCCATCGACCTCGCGCTCGATTCGGAGCCCGTACAGCTCGCCGTCGGCGGCAGCGTAGTCTGCGCGATCGATTCGGACGCGCAGCTCGTATGCTTCGGCTCCAACGAACAAGGTCAGCTTGGCTCGCCGGGCGCCGAGGAACGCGCCTTCGTCTGCGTTCCGTAGCGAAAGCTGTTAGCGTCACCGGATGCCGTTGGGTCGATATGCTGCTGCTGGGCGGCTGGCGTGCTGGGGCATGAACGAAGACGGCCAGCTCGGTATCGGCACGTTCACGGGCGCTGAGCTCTACACCGATTCGATTCCTTTGGTGGACGAGTTGCCTTGGATTGGGGTCGCCGCCGGCGCAGCGACCACGTGCGCCATCTCGGGGCTGCTCGAAGAGGGCGTTGACTGCCCGCGCGGCCCAGGCTCGGGGAATGTATATTGCTGGGGCAACAACGGATCGTCCGAGTTTGGGCCGCGCGGGCAGTCAACGCCCTCTTCGAGCAGCCCCGAGATGGCGCACGTGGTCGCTGCGCCGGCGGCGACCCCAATCCAAGGC
>JBCCRV010000593.1:0-4876 GCA_039201085.1 Myxococcota bacterium
AGCCGATGAGCGTGCCCGGGTTCGAGAGGTCCAGACGCGATTAGTTCGCGACCTTGGCCTCTTCTTCGGCGATTTCCTTGCGCACCTGATCCATGTCGAGCTGGCGTGCCTGGTCGATGACGTCTTCGAGGGCCGCCGGAGGCAGCGCGCCGGAGTGGCGCATCAGAAGCACCTGATCGCGAAAGACCATGACCGTCGGAATCGACTGAATCTGAAAACCCGCCGCGAGCTCCTGCTCCGCGTCCGTGTCCACCTTGGCGAAGGTGATGTCTTCGTGCTTCTCCGAAGCCGCCTTGAAGACGGGCGCAAAGGCCCGGCACGGACCGCACCAAGAAGCCCAAAAGTCCACGACGACGATGCCGCCGCCTTCAATGCTGCCCTTGAGGCTTTCCATGGTTGCGTCGATGAGTGCCATGGGCAGAGATGTAGCGCGTCTTTGCGCTGGGTAAAGGCCGCGAGGGCGCAAAGGGGCCTTCGCCTACGGCTCCCCCGAGACGATACCGCCGCCGTGTGTCGAGGCCGGCTCCGTTTACGCCACGCTCCGGCGGCCGCCGCTACGCGCCTTCTCGCTTCCCTTCGAGCTCTTCCCAGCGCGCCATGTGGGCCTCGAGCTTCTGCTCTTCGCCTTCCTTCTTGGCCAGGAGCGCGTCCACTTCGTTCCCGCGCTCCGTGTAGAGGGTCGGGTCGCCCAGAGCGGCATCGAGTTCGGCGATGCGGCCTTCGACGGCTTCGACGGCTTCTTCGAGCTTCTTGAGCTCGCGCTCCTCAGCGCGCGTGAGGCCTGCCGCGGGCGCGGGCTTGGGCGCTTTCTTCTTCGGCGACTTATTTTTTAGCGCCTTCGCCGCGGGCGGGGGTCGAAGGCGGCGATAGTCGTCGTAGTTGCCCACGTAGCGCACGACGCGGCCATCGCTTTCAAAGGCTACGATCGACGTCGCGACGCGGTCGAGGAAGTAGCGGTCATGGCTCACCACCACCGCCGTCACCTCGTCGCCGAGCAATCCCTCCAAGGTCGAAAGGGTCGACACGTCGAGGTCGTTCGTCGGCTCATCGAAGACGAGCACGTTGGCGGGCTTCAGAAGCAGCTTCGCCAGGGCTACGCGCGCGCGCTCACCGCCCGAAAGGGTGCGCACCTTTTGCCGCAGGGCGCCGCCGTCGAACAAGAAGCGCGCAAGGTAGGAGCGAATATCGATGGTCTTTCCGCGAAAGTCGACGCGGGTTGCGCCCCCCGCGACGGCGTCCTGAATCGTCGCGTCTTCGTCGAGGCCGCTGCGCGTTTGATCGAAGTACGCAAAGCGCGTTCGCGTGCCGATGCGCACCTCGCCGGCGGCCGGCGGATCTTCACCCAGGATCACGCGCAGGAGCGAGGTCTTGCCGCAGCCGCTGCGCCCTACGATGCCCACGCGCTCGCCGGCGCGCATGCGAAGTTCGAAGCCATCGACGAGTGTGCGACCGTCCTGCACCACCTTCACATCGAGCAGCTCAAGCACCGTATTCCCCAAGCGATCGGACTCGAGCTCAAGCTTTGCCTGCCGCTCGCCGACGGGCTTTTCTTTCGCGAGGGCGGCCTCGGCGCGTTCCTTTCGTGCCTTCTGCTTCGTGCGCCGGGCCGAGGGCGAACGGCGCAGCCACTCGAGTTCGGTGCGCAGGAAGTTCTGCCGGTTTCGTTCTTCGCGCTCCGCTTGGGCCATTCGTTCGGCCTTCGCGCCGAGGTACGCGCTCCAGCCGCCTTCGTAGCTAAAGAGCGTTCCGCGGCTCAGCTCGAGCGTTCGCTGCACAACTCGGTCGAGCACGTAGCGGTCGTGCGTCACGAGCAGGAGTGCCCCCGTGAACACGTTGATGAAATAGCGCTCGAGCCATTCGATCGTATCGACGTCGAGGTGGTTCGTGGGCTCGTCAAGAATCGCTAGATCGGGCGCAGACACGAGCAGACGCGCAAGGTCGACGCGACGACGCTCACCACCGGACATCGTTCCAACGTCGCGCTGCGGGTCGCGAAGCCCGAGGTTATCAAGCATGGCGCGCACCTCGCTCATGCGATCCCAACCGCCGAGGCGCTCTACGTCCGCGGCGGCTTCCGACTGGGCGGCGATGAGCGCTTCGAGGTCGCCCTTACCTTCAGCGATTGCGAGGCTCGCCGCCTCGTGGGCATCCACCGAAACGCGCCATTCGGCGAGCCCTTCGAGCACGAGCGCCTCCGCCGTGGAGCCAGCTGGCAGGTCGGCGCGCTGGCCGAGGTAGCCGACGCGGGCGCCCTTGCGCAGGGCGATCTCCCCGCCGTCCATCGGCTCGATGCCGGCGATCATGCGGGCCAGCGTGGACTTTCCGGCGCCGTTATCGCCCACGAGTCCCAGCCGCTCCTTCGCGCCCACGGCCACGTCGGCGTCATCGACGATTCGTCGGTCGCCAAAGGCCTTCTGAAGACCTTGGGCGGTGAGAACGGGGGCGTTCATGGGGGCTGCTTAGCACGGCATGCGGGTCGAGGAAGCGGGCGCTCAGTCCGCTTCGAGAAGTTCCCGCCCTTGGGACGTGAGCGCGCGCAGTTCTTCGTCCACGGCGCCGGCGTGAAGGTCCTCGAGAGGCGCTTCATCGCCCTCCAGACCTAGAGCTAGGGCGGACGCGACCCGGACGCGTGGCGGCGCCGTGGACGACGCCGCGACAGCGGCCAGCTCCTCCTTCTTCAAGGCGCCGTATCGAAACCCACCCGCCAAACGGCGAACGAGCGCGCGGGCTTCATCGCCCAGGCCTCCTTCTTCGTCCGAGGCGACTCGGGTCCAGTCTACATCGTCACGCGCACGAACCAAGATCGCATTCCTCACCGCCGTGCGCACTCCAGGCCGTGCCGCGAAGCGTATGAGCTTGTCGCTTCCGTCGGTAAGTTGGAGGCGTAGCCCGTCACCTTCCTCGCTCACGTCGCTCAGGTCTGCATAGGGAACGAACGTTCCCTCCGCGTGCAAACCGTCGGTGCCAAGGCGAATGTTCGTGCCACGCCCCGTCCACGCGACCACGGCCCCCGCGACGAGGGCCAACGGGAGCGCCAAGCTAAACGCGGTGGGTTCCGGCAGGAAGCGCAACGTCACACCGAGCACGAGGGCAAAGACGCCGCTCACCGTTCCTATCGTGGTCAAACCTTTGTCCGTTCCGGCGATGGCATCGAGCCGAATGACTCCTGGAACGACGTGCTCCTTCAGCGCTGCAAGTTTCTTCGCCTCGTCGCCTTCAAACTCCAAGAGATGCCCGCCAGCAAGCACGACGTACGAACGCTGATCAGCGTCCCAAAGCGCGAGAATCTTCAAGGGCAGACGCCGGCGTCCGCGGCGAAGAAGGACGCCGCTTTCGCTGATTTCCAGTGAGCCTCGCCGCTTGCGACGCCGGAACAGCGCCGCCAACCGCGCCCCGATGGGGATAGCGATGGCGCCAAAGAGCGCCGTGAAGCCAACGCCCACGGCGGCGTATGGGACCAGTACCCCAGCTGCGACCAGAGCCTTGCGCAAGAACAAGAGCGAAAGGCCCCCAAACGCCAGCGCAAAGGAGAGGTCCGATGCACGACGCACCATGCCGCGCACAAGCCTTCGAAAGCGAACGGTGATCTGATTCGCTGCCGTCATCGCACGGGGCCAACTTTACACTTCTTAATACAAAGCGCGGGTCTTCCTTCACACGCCATCTGCAGACTCATGGCTCACACAGGAGGTCAGCATGTTCTTTTTTCTTCTCGGCGCCTTGAGCCTGGCGGGCTTCTTCAAGGTGCTCCTTCGCCCGCACCGGGGACGTCGCGGGTGGGGACGCCACCGGTGGCGGCGCGGCCTGCACCGCGCCTTCGCCTACTTGGACACGAGCCCGGGCCAGGAGAAGGAGATTCGCCACGCGATCGAGGACTTCATGAATGAAGCGATTCCGCTGCGTCGCTCCCTGCGTCGCAACGTGCGCGGCCGCATGGCCGAACTGCTCGAGGAGGAAAGCCTCGACGAAGAGCAGCTCGAAGCGCACTTCAGCGAGGAAGCCGATCAGCTTCGCGCCCTGAAGGAGCAGTGGAAGAAGACCCTCACGCGCATTCACACGGCCCTAGACGCAGACCAGCGCGAGCGGATGGCGCGCTGGCTCGGCCGCTTCGGCGGCCGCGTTGAAGGTATGCCCATGGGAGGACCCTACCGATGAGGTATCGCTCACCCAAGGAGCGCGCGCTCCTGGTTGCCTTTTTCCTCGGTGCCGTCGCAAGCTTCAGCATGGGCGTGACCCACGTTCGCTACCACCGCGCTCACCGGGCGCACTTTGAAGCGCACCTCGCAAACGTGTGCCTGGATGCAGCCGAGGGACGCCAGTTCGAACGCCTGCATGAAGGCCGGAGGTTTCGGCGCATCGAACGGCGCGTCACCCGCGCGTGCGCCCATGCCGCCGAGCGGCGGCGCGAGCGCACCGAGTCGGCCGCCCTCGTCGGCACGGATCTCGTCGAGACAGCACGTGGCGAAGCGCGGGTCTCCCCGCCGCGAGGAGCTCCGCACGGCTGGTGATTCACGTCCTCCTCATCGACGATGACGCGCGCCTCTTTGAGTTGCTCGAACGCTACCTCGCCCCCCACGACGTGCGACTCACGTATGCGTCGCACGGGGGCGAGGGGCTCGCGCAGCTCGACGGCGGTTCGTTCGATGCGGTCTTCTTGGACGTGATGATGCCCGGCCTCGGTGGCCTCGACGTGCTTCGCCGGATCCGGCAAAAGAGTCAGACGCCCGTCGTCATGTTGACGGCGCGCGGCGACGAAGCCGATCGGGTCGTCGGCCTTGAAATGGGTGCGGACGACTACGTGCCCAAACCGTTTGCACCGCGTGAGCTCCTCGCGCGCCTACGGGCCGTGCTTCGGCGCACGCACGGCGAATCGCAC
>JBCCRV010000594.1:0-4874 GCA_039201085.1 Myxococcota bacterium
GCGCCCTCGCACATTTCCTGAACATCACAGCACTTCCGCTCATCGCTAAAATACAGTGTGTATTCGTCGCTCTTCGCGAAAGCACTGTGAAGTCCAGGACTTGCACGATCATCGCGCCGGCTGGTGACTTTTCCGGGCTAGAGTGCGCTGCAAGCGTTCTAACCACGTGATGTAGAACGCGTAGCTCAATAGGCCCGCTAGCGCGGTCGGACCGCGCTGGCTTGTCGCTGGCGACCGTCTTCGTTTTGCAGGGCGGGCGCCAACGCTTCCGTGGCAACCTGGACGAGTGCTTCACGAATCGCGCGGCGCGCCTGGCGACGACGCACCGCAATGGCCAGCTCGCGAAAGGGCACGGCGCCGGCGATCGGCTTGATGCAGTCGCCGAAACCGAGTTCGGAAAGTTCGGACGCCGCCATCGCCGGCAGCACCGTGAAGTAGTCGCCGGCGCGCACCATGTTGACGAGCGTACCGAGGCTGCCGGCGGCAATGGTGAAGTTCTGAACCACCGGCAAGCTGCAGAGGTCGACGACCTGCGTGCGCAAGCAGTGCCCCTCTTGCATGAGCAAAAGCTGCTCCGTAGGCACATCGCCCAGCACTACGCGTCCCTCGCCGTCCATCGGCAAGACCACGTTGGGCGCGTGAAAAGCGACGAAGTCTTCCCGGCCGATCGGAAACTCAACGATGCCCGCTTCGTCCAGCGGAGACGCCAGCAGTCCGCCGTCGAGGCTCTCGTCCATTAGGCCGGCGATGATCTCGTCCGTCGTGCGCTCGCTAACGATGAGCTCGACCTCGGGGTAGGCCCGCGAAAACCGCGGGAGGATCCTCGGCAGCGCGTGCGGGGCAATCGTCGGAATGACCCCAAGCCGGTACCGGCCCGCGATCACGCCCTGCAGCTCATGCGTGATCTCTTCGATGCGATCCACTTCCTGAAGCACCGCGCGAAACTGATCGATGAGTACGCTGCCGGCGTCCGTGACGGACACGGGCTTTCGCGACCGATCAAAGAGCACCACGCCGAGTTCCTCCTCGAGCTTTGAAAGCTGCGTGCTCAGCGTCGGCTGGGACACGAAGCAGTCTTTCGCGGCCCGCCCAAAATGGCGGCGCTCGGCAACGGCTACCGCGTATCGAAACTGCGTCAGGCTCGCCATCGCGCGTGAACTCTATGCTCGCTCGGGCGATGGGCCAAGACGCGCAGCGCCAAGCATCTCGCGAACGGCAACCCCGTTTGGCGGGCGATCTTCTGGGTTTCTCTTGAGCAGCGGAATGAGCACCTGCTGAAACATAGGATTCATGCCCACGATCGATCCGGGCTCGGGAAGGCTGCCGGTTGCAAGCTCATGAAGGAGCACGCCGAAGGCGTAAACATCAGCCCTCGCGTCCACCGTGCGCCCGGCGCGCTGCTCTGGCGACATATAGCCCGGCGTGCCCATCACGGCGCCTTCGATGGTGAGCGGCGACGTTTCGACAGCGTTCATATCCGCATGCGATCCACGCTCGACCGCCGCAAGGCCGAAGTCGAGGACCTTCACGCCGCCCCGTGGGCCGACGATGACGTTGTCTGGCTTCAAGTCGCGATGCACGATCCCATGTGCATGGGCAGCGGCAAGCGCATCCGCGATTTGCTCCGCTACATGCAGGAGCTCGTTCAACGGAAGCGGTCCGCGCCTGAGACGGGCGCGAAGTGTTTCGCCCTCGCAGAGCTCCATCACGATATACGGCCTAGGCCCGTCCGCGGATACGTCGTAAATCTGCGCGACGTTTGGGTGATTTAGTCGGGCCGCCGCTTGCGCTTCGCGCATCAAGCGTCCACGCCGGCGCTCGTCGTTCCTTCCCTTCGGAAGAAGCTTGAGGGCCACGTCGCGAAGCAAGCGATGGTCGCGCGTTCGATAAACTTGGCCCATGCCTCCGGCGCCCAGCGGCGCCAGAATTTCGTACGGCCCAAAGCGATGACCGACAAGATCTTCGGCGGCGGTGCCGGGCGCCTCCGCGATCGCCGCCACCAGCGCATCGAAATCGGCCGACTGCGCACGCGGTAGCACCGCTTCGCCCGACGCAAACGAATCTACCCAAGACCCGTTCCATTCGCCCCCTGACGGCGACGGCCAGGGCGACGCCGCTGCGGGCGCAAGTGCGGGCGCCGGCTCGCGCGGCCCTCCCCTCGTGGCGATGAGAATGGTCAGCACGCCAAGGAGCAAGGCAGGCACGCCGCGGGTCAACCAAACGAAGGTCTCCTCGTAGTTGCTCCCGGCAAAGAAGAGCACGCAAAACCCGCACGCAAGGGCGCCGAGCACCAACATCTTTCCCCGGGCCGTCATCGAGCCGTCCTTGGAGGGTTGGGGCATCGATGCAGTCGCCACCAAGACGGCGAGGAGAACCATGGCGAGCGCCGGAACGAAGTAGTTCAGGTGAGTCTGGCTTCGCAGGCCGAACGGGCCATCCTCGGTCAGCAGCGGGTTCAGGAGTGGCTTCAGAGCAAGCGCGGCGGTGCCGGCGATGGCCGTCCCCACGGCCGCCCAACGTGAACGCGCGCAGAAGTGGAGCAACACCGCGAGCCCCGCCACGAACGAAAACGGTATGGGCCCAACCTGGCCTACGTCGCGCCAGTCCGTGGCGGGAAAGAAGCGAAGAGGCGCATCGACGGCTGCAGCCGTACACACCCAGGCGGTTGCTGGACCCACCCATGTACGCAGAACGCTCATTCCTTCGTGCGCATCAGCCCTTCAGCTTCGGCCATTGTCCGTAGCTTGCCTTTGATGCGTTCGACACGCTTTCGGAGTGCCGCCGCGCGCGTCTTTCGAAGCGCGTCATCCAGCGGCCCGCCCGACATGACCACCGCAATGTCCTGGAAGCTCATCGCGCGATCGATGCGAAGCACGAGAATCGCCTGCTCGTCGGGGTCGAGCCGCTCTCGCAGGCGCGTCACCGCTTGGCGCACCTCGCTCTTCAAATGCTGAAGGGTCGACGTGCGCACCCGCTCCTCCACCTCAAGCAGCTGCGGATAGGCGTCAAAGCTGCGCTGCCGCCGGCGAAAGGGATCGCGTTGAAATCTCACGTTGGCATGGCGAGCGAGCGTATAGGCCCACGTTCGGAAGGACGCTTCGCCCCGGAACCCGGGCAGGCCGCGCCAAAGATCCTCGCAAAAGATGGAAAACACTTCGCTCGCGGCGCTCTCGTCCCGCGTCAGACTGCGCACGAAACCGAATATCTCCGGTCCCAAACGCTCGATCGCCAGCGTCGCCGCTTCGGCAAGCTGACCCTGTCCAAGGTGGCGCTGAACCGCTCGCTGGAACCCCGCATTCGACACGCCCAAAGTTTCGCACGCCCGAGGGGCGAAACAAGGCGCGTTTTTAGCGCCAAGGAACCCGCGAGTTCAACCGCACGAACGCGTCGTCTTTGGCCGTGCGAATTGCATCAAAGCCTGGCCAGGCACGCGAGTGGCTGCTTGCTAATCGGACGTGGGGGACCGCGTGAGGCTTACAAGCGTCTTATCGGCGGCGGCGGCGCAGCTTATGCGGATCTCCTCCTGATCGTTTGAGACGACATAGACCACGCTAGTGGGAGAAGCGGCTGCCAAAGGGTGGTTTCGTTCGAACTGGTAGCCGTGACCTTCGATAGCTTCGCGGAACGATTCACAGAGTTGGGGCATCGCGGTGATGCCCTCGTAGTCCAGATTTATCCGCTGGTCGTTGTACACGGTACCTTCCCCGATCTCCGCGAGTTCAAGTTGGGGGAGACCCAGGGACCTCCAACTTTCGGGGATCTCCTTACTGCAGCCAGAGGCCAACAGGAGAAGGAGGGGCGAAAACGTGATTAGGGTTTTGAATGGATTCATCGGCGAGTCTCAGATGGGGTGGGGCAAGGGTTGAACGGCGTTAGAGCGTCGACATCTCTCGGGATGAAAAGAGCGCTCCAAGCCGGCGGAGTTGGGTTCCGGCCAGTTGCGCTACGTACGTGCTCTGGGTTGTAAGAGCCGGAGCACGTCGGATGTGACAGTCTTTTTTCAGCGGCCTCTCGGAGGGACAACTCTGGGGATGAGTTCGTGCATCGCCGCGCGTGGCCGTCGTGCGCAGGTCTTGAGCCGTACAGCTTGAATGCTAAGACTGCTCGGCCAGCCAACGCACGACGGCGTCGTCGTCCACATAGTGGTAGAAAGCGCCACCGAGAGACGTCGCGAAGTCTGGGCAGGCGTCCGCGGCTTCGAAGACGCGCCGCACCACCTCCGCTCCGCTGAGTCGCTCGTAGACAACGACGGTCGAGCGTTCGCGCCGAAGGGCAAGCGAGATGCGGGTGCCCCCCTGAACTCCATCGCACCTGCGGGCGCTTGGAAAGAACTCGCTTCGCTCCACGGCAACACGTGACGCGGCGCGAACGGACCTCATCGGGCCGAACGCGCGAAGTCGGCGATCGATGCCTACGCCGCCACCTCGCCGCTCAACGGCCCGGGCAGCGATCCAAAGGAGCGCGTCCTCGCTCGTCGCTGGCTCCTCCCCTTCGTCTCCAAAGCGAAGGGTGCCTTCCGATGCAAGGGCGGCGACGTTTTCGAGGTTCAGGAGCGTTCGAACGCGTATTGCGAACGGGGCAACCGAACCCATGGCGTCCATATTGGGCAGCGACACGGTGAGTGAAAGTTCAGGATCGAAACGCTCTTTCGCTCTCGGCAGTGCCAAATCGCGCCCAGGCTCCTCCCCGGCCGGCAGCTCGAGCGCCCCGAGCCAAGTGAGCACAGCGGGGGTCAGATCCGGTTGAAGCTCGACATGGCCAGGCTGTTCGCCCTCGAAGACGGCGTCGCCGGTCCGGGCCTCGAAGCGAACCGGTCCGGGAGCGCCGCTGCCGCAGCGGAGAGTCAACCCCCCCGCCCGAAGACTGGCGGAGCA
>JBCCRV010000595.1:0-4868 GCA_039201085.1 Myxococcota bacterium
CATGACAGCGTTTTGCGGCGGACGTCTTCGGCCGATTTCCAAAGTCGCCCTCAGCTAGTGCCGCAAAACGCTGGCAGGGAACGTGCGCCATTCGGGGTCTGAAGACACCAAAGCCCAATCCGGATTCACACCCATCCAGCCCGCTGCATCCGCACCGGCACCCGCACCCGTCCCATCCCCATCCCCATCCCCGTCTCCGTCTCCGTCTCCGTCTCCGTCTCCGTCTCCGGAACCGTTACCAGAACCCGAACCCCAACCATCGCCCGAACCCCAACCGTCGCCCGAACCCGAACCGTCGCCCGAACCCGAACCGTCGCCCGAACCCGAACCGTCGCCCGACCCCGAACCGACGCCCGAACCGTCGCCCGAACCCCAACCGTTACCGGAACCCGAACCGTCGCCAGCGCCGGAGCCCGAACCGGAGCCCGAGCGCCCGACCCACGCAAACCGACCTCACACCACGCGTACAGCCGGCCTGACCGCGCCTTCTAGCTGACGGGAATGCCGGGGGCGGGAAAGCGGTCGCAGAGTTCGCGGACCGCGCCCGCGGTGCGCTCGATGAGTGCGTCGTCGTCCGGCGCCGCGACCACCTCTGCGATCCAACCGGCGAGGTGTTTCATCTCGTCGTGGCCCATGCCGCGGGCGACCATGGCTGGGGTGCCGAGTCGAATGCCGCTTGGGTCAAAGGGCTTGCGCTTGTCGAAGGGGACGGAGTTATAGTTGCAAACGATGCCGGCGCGATCGAGCGCCTGCGCGGCAACCTTTCCGGGCACGTCGCGAGACGTGAGGTCGCAGAGAATGAGGTGGTTGTCCGTGCCGCCGGTGACCAGGTTGATGTCGTGGCTGAGGAGCGCTTCGGCGAGGGTCTTGGCGCTCTCGACCACGTTCTTCGCGTAGGTCTTGAACTCGTCGCTCATTGCGAGCTTGGCGGCGATGGCGATGCCCGCCGTGGTGCCGTTGTGCGGACCACCCTGGAGGCCGGGGAAGACGGCGCGGTCGATGGCCTTGGCGTGCCCCTTGTCGCAAAGAATCATGCCGCCCCGCGGTCCGCGAAAGGTCTTATGCGTCGTGCTCGTGACCACGTCGGCGTTGCCAACGGGCGTCGGGTGCACGCCGGCAGCCACGAGTCCCGAGATGTGCGCGATGTCGGCGATGAGAATCGCGTCGACGTCCCGGGCGATTTCCGCGAAGCGCGCAAAGTCGACGGTGCGCGGGTACGCCGTCGTACCGCAGAAGATCACCTTCGGGCGATGCTCCTTTGCAAGCTTGGCGACCTCGTCAAAGTCGATGCGATGGTCGCTTTCGCGCACGCCGTACTGCTTGGCGTCGAAGTACTTGCCGGAGATGCTGACTTTCCAGCCGTGGGTGAGATGACCGCCGCCGGGAAGGCCGAGGCCGAGGACGGGATCGCCGGCGTTGCAAAAGGCAAAGTAGGCCGCCAGGTTCGCGGGGCTTCCGGAGTAGGGCTGCACGTTCGCGTGATCGGCGCCGAAGAGCGTCTTGAGGCGCTCGATGGCGAGCTTCTCGACCGTGTCGATATGCTGCTGGCCTTCGTAGTAACGGCGACCGGCGTAGCCCTCCGAGTACTTGTTGTTGAGGGCGCTTCCACACGCTTCCATGACGGCGGGGTAGGCGTAGTTTTCGCTCGGAATCAACCGAAGCTTTTCATGCTGCCGATGAACCTCGAGCTTGATCGCATCGGCGATTTCCGGGTCCACGGTCTGAAGGGGCGCGTCGTTCGTGTGCTCAGCCATGGCCACTACCTACCATGGGTCGTGGCCGATCGCTTGGTGGAGAGCGCGGGCGCGGATGGCGCGCCTCGTCTGCGGGCTTTCTCCACGGCGGGCGGCGAATGCAGGGTAGGCTTGCTTCATGGACGTTCGGCCGAGTCGAGCCCGATTTAAGGCGCTTGCGAAGCACGCGACGGTGGTGCCGGTGACGACGGAGAGTGTGGCCGATGACCTCACTCCCGTGCTCGCCTACGACCGGCTCGGTGGCGGCGACGGATCGTTCCTGCTCGAATCGGTCGTCGGTGGCGATCGCTGGGCGCGCTATAGCTTCGTGGGCGCGCGGCCGCAGGCGCGCATTGTCGGCTACGCCGACGGCGTCGAAGTGAACGATTCGGCCGGTGTTCATGAGCTTCCCAGCGGGTTTCGAAGTCTCGAGACGCTCCTCACGCAGTGGACGCCGCCGGACGTCGCGGAGCTCGAGCTCCCGCGCTTCTGGGGCGGCGCGGTGGGCTTTCTCGCGTACGAAATCGTCAGTGAATTCGAGCCGTCCGTTCGCTTCCCGGGTGAGGACCGAAGTCCGCACTTTGCGTTCGCCCTGGGCAACGACGTGGTGGTCTTCGACGCCCTCCGTCAGTCGACGCGCCTCGTCGTGTCGCAGCGGACCGAAGGCGACCTCGATGCCGCCTACGATGCCGCGCTTCAGCGGCTGCGCACGCTGCACCGGCGGCTGCGCACGCCCGGCGCGCCGCTCCCCACGCTTCCCCTTCGCCCGCGGGCGACGATGACGCTGCCGCCCTCGTCCTTTTCGAAGGACGACTTTTTGCGCGCCGTCGAGCGCTGCAAAGAGCACATTCGGAGCGGCGACATCTTTCAGGCCGTGCTTTCGCAGCGCTTCGAGGTGCGCGCGGAAGTGAACCCTTTCACCGCCTACCGCGCCCTCCGCGTGGTGAACCCCTCGCCCTACATGTTTCACCTCCGACTTGGCGAGCGAAGCGTGTCGGGCGCGTCGCCGGAAACGCTCGTTCGCGTGGAGGACGGGGTGGCGACGCTTCGGCCGATCGCCGGCACGCGTCCGCGCGGCAGCACCCGCGCTGAGGACGCTGCCCACGAAGCGTCGCTCTTAGCGGACCCAAAAGAGCGCGCCGAGCACGTCATGCTCATCGACCTCGGTCGCAATGATCTTGGGCGCATTTCGACGGCGGGCGGCGTGTCGATCACCGAAGCGATGGTGGTGGAGCGCTACTCGCACGTCATGCACATGACCTCCAACCTCGAGGGCCGCGTTCGGGAGGGCCTGAACGCCTTTGACGTCATCGCCTCCACCTTTCCGGCGGGTACTCTTAGCGGCGCGCCGAAGGTGCGCGCCATGCAAATCCTGGCGGAACTGGAGCCCGTCTCGCGCGGACTCTACGGCGGCGCTGTCGGCTATATCGGCTTCGACGGAAGCACGGACCTGGCCATCGCGATTCGCACTGCGGAGTTTCGCCAGGGGCGCGCGAGCCTTCAGGCTGGAGCGGGCATCGTCGAGGCAAGCGTGCCCGAACGTGAGTGGGAAGAAACGGTGCACAAGGCACGCGCGGGTCTCACGGCCCTGTCCATGGCCGCCGAAGCCACCGAACCCGCATAGCCCGAATGCTATTCGTATGAAGCGGTCGGCCGGGGAGGAACCGCAGAATTTCATGCTGTAGACCGGTTCGACCTTTATTTGATCGCCTCGGACCCACCGCTCCCGCCGACCCCTGCGCTCTCTCGTCCTCGAAAGGCGCTTGCCGTCCTTCGTCCTCGCGCCTTGATCTCGACGCGATCGACGAATCCGAGGCAATCAAATAAAGGTCAAACCGGTCTACTTAGCCGCGTTCGGGCGCTTCACGTCCGACCGACTCGACGTATTCGGCGTAGCCCGCCGGGTAGACGGTGGCCTTGCCGCCATCGAGTTCGAGCACGCGGTTGCTGAGCTGGCGGAGGAAGCGGCGATCGTGCGAGACGAAGAGCATGGTGCCTTCGAAATCGGCGAGGGCGTTCGTCAGCATTTCCTTCGTTTCCAAATCGAGGTGGTTCGTAGGCTCGTCGAGCACGAGCAGGTTTGGCGGGTTGTAGAGCATGTCGGCCAGCACGACGCGGGCCTTCTCTCCGCCCGACAGCACGCGGCAGGGTTTGTCCACGTCGTCGCCGGAAAAGCCGAAGGCGCCCAGCAGGTTCAGCAGTGAACCCCGGCTGGCCATTGGGTGCTTGCGCTCCACCGTTTCGAAGACCGTCTCCTCGGGTTTCAGGATCTCCATCGCATGCTGGGCGAAGTAGCCCATTCGCACGCTGGCGCCGACGCGGACCAAACCTCCGTCGGGCCGCGTTTGCTCGTCTGCGATCAGCTTCAGCAGCGTCGACTTGCCCGCGCCGTTGATGCCCATGACGCACCAGCGTTCCTTACGGCGAATCAGTAGATCGAGGCCGTCGTAGACAACGAGTTCCCCGAAGGACTTCTGCAGTCCCTCGATCACCACCACGTCATCGCCCGAGCGCGGCGGATCCTTGAACTCGAAGCGCACCGTGCGTCGGCGTTTGGGCGGCTTCAGCTCGTCGAGCTTCTCGAGCATCTTCACGCGCGACTGCACCTGCGCGGCATGGCTGGCGCGCGCCTTGAAGCGCGCGATGAACGCTTCCTCCTTTTTGCGCATCGCCTGCTGCCGCTCGAACTGGGCTTGCTGCTGCGCTTGGCGCATGGCGTGCTGGGCGTCGTAGAAGTCGTAGTCGCCGGCGTAGCTCTGCAGTTCGCCATCGTCGATGGCGACGACCTTCGTCGCAATGCGGTTCAGGAACGCGCGGTCGTGGCTTGTGATGATCAGCGCGCCTTCGAAGGCCAGCAGGAATTGCTCGAGCCAGAGAATCGATTCGAGGTCTAAATGGTTGGTGGGCTCGTCGAGTAGGAGTCCGTCCGGGGCCATCAGAAGGATGCGCGCAAGGGCCACGCGCATCTTCCAGCCGCCCGAAAGCAGTTCGACGTCGTCGGCCATGCGCGACTCGGAGAATCCCAAACCGGAGAGAATCGCTTGGGCCCGCGCTTCGAGGCTGTAGCCGTCCAGCTCGTCGAAGCGCGCCTGGACCTCGCCGTAGCGCGCAACATTCTCGTCCAGCTGATCCATC
>JBCCRV010000596.1:0-4865 GCA_039201085.1 Myxococcota bacterium
CCGACGGCGGCGTCGATCGCTTCGAAGTGCCGATCGATGCCGCCCTGAAGCGGGTTGTATTCGGGCGCCTGGTAGTGGGGCCGATTCGGCACGCGATCGGGCCGTGCGCCCGCTTGGGCGCGGTAAACGCCGTGCCGCCGCCGCCGCTGCATGTGCTGGCGCGCGAGGTACGGATCGTCGCCGAGGTCGTTCCAGCTGGCGGCAAACGCCTCCCAGTCGCTGAAGTCCGCGCCGGCTCGCTCCATGACCGCACGGCACGCTTTGCCCTCGGCAAAGGCAAAGCCGCGTTCGCTCAGCAGCTCAAGGGCGCGATCCACTTCCGCATGTTTGGTTCACCGAGTGCCGCTCATCAAGGTCCGGAGGACGGACCTTCGGTCATAAGTCTTCGCCCTGGGACCAATGCGCCAGTGCCTCGAAGGCGTACTCGCCCGCGCCGTGGAGGACGGCTGAGGCCGCATCCTCCGACAGCATGCGCCCTGCGGCGCTGGCCACCGGTGCAGCGGCGGCGTGAGCGACGGGGGCTGCCGCTCCGGACGCGAAGATGGCGCTGGCCACGTTCTCTACGCCCCGGACGACCCGCCTATCGGCGCGGAAGCGGGCCAGGCTGGCGTCCGCCGCCTCACCGAGCCCAGCAGCGCTCGCTGCGCCTTGAACTTCTGCCGCTCGGCGGGCGTCGCGAACTTCCGAACTCTCGCGCGCGGCGGCGATACCTCCGCTAACGGCCATGCCCACGCCGACGGGGGCTGCAGCAATGGCGACGCCCACGATGAGGGCGACACTCGCCCAAGTGTTTGCCGATTCGCGCTCTTCCGTCGCTCGACGCACGTGCTCAGCGACGGCGTCACCGAGAAGCGAGCCATCACCGCGACCATCGGCCACCTGGCCGAGCATGCCCGACCGCTCCGCCACCGCTCGACCCATACCGGGCACTTCGCGGAAGAGCTGCGCGCTCAGCGGGTTCATTTCTGCGACCTCCCGTGCGCCCTGGTCCATGCGATCGGCGAGCTCACGCAGGACGAGTCTCAGCTCTCCCTCCACGTGTTCGCCCGAGCCGATGGCTGCTTGCAAGGGGGCCGTGTCGATGCCGAAGGCGGCGAGCTCGTGAAGCCGTTTGCCTGAGGTGAGAGCCGGCGCCACGGCGGACAGATCGGCATGCGACTGTCGTCGTGCGGCCCGCGCCTGCCGGCGAAGCTCGCTCACCGCCCGCGAGCGCGCCTGCATGCCGAAGCGAATCGTGGCCGTGTGCTTGAGCTGGTCGAGCATCCCGTGGGCGTCCCGATCGCTCGCCCCTGCGTCGCGAAGCTGCCTGTACAGACCGCCGCGCGACACCTCCGCGAGGGGGCGTAGGTTTCGTCGGCTACCGCCAAGGGCCCGGAGCAGAGGTTCGGTGCCCCGGCCTCGCTGAAAGCGAATGATGGCTTGACGGAGGGTCGGGCGATCGGGCCCTTGGGGGCGGCTGCGTTCAACGACGTTTGCGGTTGCTGCGGCGCCGCGGCTTTGGTCGAACTCGCGCAGGGCGGAACGCAATCGCTGGCTGGAAGGGTTCTGCGGGTCGAGGGTCATCAGCACCCGTTCGCCCGCGTCCATGATCGCGGCGGCGCTGCCTTCTTCGAGGCGGCCGTGGCGGGCGGCGGAGGCGGCGAGCTGTAGCCGGTGGGCGAGCGCGTCGGCCCGCGATTCAAGGGAGCCCGGCTCGACGAAGCGAAGCGATGATGGGCTAGCGCCTGCGGCGCGCAGGGGGGTATCGGACACGTGCGTTCTCCTGGTTGAAAGCCGCTATCGGCGGTGGGCTTTCGACCGTTCGACGGACGCGTTGCGTGCGAAGCTATACACCCGTGCGGATGCTCGCTCACCCGAAGGGCCAGCGAGCAATCGTGCGCGGCCCTACTGAGGACCAAGGCGAGGGCAAAGTACACGTGCGCGAGCCGTCAAACGCTCCGTGCCTACGGCGCTCGCGACCTGCGGGACAAGTTCGAGAGCCTGGCCCGCCGTCACCTGCCAACGGACCGAGTGTTCGACGTCGACTTCCTGGTCGCATTTCTGCAGCAGCGCGCCGGGCCGGAGGACCTCCATCGCAACGTCGATAGCTCGCGCTGTGTGCCAATCGACCCACGTTTGCGAGGCACGCCCTATACCTTGCGATAGATCGTGCGCGCGCTGATCCCAAGCAGCTGCGCTGCGAGCTGCTTGTCGCCTTGGGTGTGCTCGAGCGTGCGCTGAATGACGCGCCGTTCGATCTGCGCGAGGGGCGTGCCCACTTCGAAGGTCAGCGTGTCGGCGACGGCCACCGCTTCGGCGACGTTGGCCGGCAGGTCCGTGATGCGAATCTCGTCGCCCTTCGCGAGCACGACGGCGCGTTCGATGGCGTTCTCCAGTTCGCGAACGTTTCCGGGCCAGTCGTGCGAGCTCAGCTTCTCGAGGGCCTCTCGATCGACGCTCATCGTTTCCTTGGCGTTCTTTCGGCAGTAGTGGGCGACGAAGTGGTCCGTCAGGAGCGGCACGTCGCCGCGCCGGTCGCGCAGGGGCGGGCTCGTGAGCGCGATGACATGCAGGCGGTAGTAGAGGTCCTCACGAAACTCGCCCGCCTGTACGGCGGCCTGGAGGTCGCGGTTCGTCGCGGCAACGAGGCGAAAGCTGGCTTGCTGGGTTTTGCCGCCCAGCGGTTCGAACTCGCCTTCCTGAAGTACGCGCAGCAGTTTCACTTGCACGGCCGGCGAGAGCTCGCCGATCTCGTCTAGGAAGAGCGTGCCGCCCGCGGCCTGGGCCACGCGGCCTTCGCGCCGCGCTACGGCACCGGTGAACGCGCCCTTCTCGTGGCCGAAGAGCTCGGACTCCACGATGGTCTCGGGAAGGGCCGCCAGGTTCACGGCGACAAACGGTCCTTCGCGGCCGCTCTTTTCGTGAATGTGGCGGGCGAGCAGTTCCTTGCCCGTGCCGCTTTCGCCTAGGATCAACACGGTCGCCGTGGAAGGCGCGGCCTGGTCTGCGACGTCCAGGGCGCCGCGGAGCGCACTCGACGATCCGACGATGCTGCGGCTCGACCCACCGCGCAGGGCCGCCACTTCTTTTTTCAGGCGCGTGTTCTCTGTAACCAAGCGATGGCGTTCGCCCGCCTTGCGCACGGCTTTCACGATCGATGCGCGTCGCAGGGGCTTTTCCACAAAGTCGTAGGCGCCCTCGCGCATGGCGGCGACGGCCGTTTCGATCGTGCCGTGGGCCGTCATGAGCACGACTTCCGCGTCCGGTGCGACGGTGTCGAGGGCCTTCATCAGGTCCATTCCCGACATGCCGGGCATCATCAGGTCCGTGAGCACCACGTGCACCTGGTGGTTGCGGCACTGCTCAAGCGCTTCCTGGCCGCCGCTGGCGGTCAGTGGGCGAAAGCCCTCCTTGGCGAAGATCTTTCGCAGGGAAACGAGGTTCGATTCCTCGTCGTCGACGATCAGGACGGTGAGCGGTGGGGTCATGGTTGCCGTTTTGTCGGGCGGCTTCGTGCCGCTTGGACGATTCGTCACATTGGCAGGAAGGGTTGGGGTCGAAAAGGGCGCTTTTGCATAGGATTGGAGCACGTCCCCTCACGCAGCAACATGCGGGCCACTTCCTAGAACGCCTCTGTCTTCGGCTTGCCGTTTGCGCGGCGTTTGAACGCACAGCCGGGTCAACGTTCCGATCGCGAACGGCGTTCGATTTTTGGGTTATGTAAACATTGGAATTTGTTGACGTAAACTGCGCGCAAAGTCGCGGGTCACGCCGCAGAGGCCGGTCCGCGGATTTTGGAGTCTGTTAGAACGCTGTGGATGACCGACCGTTCCATCGCTCCATGGCCGTATAGTTTTCAGCCCAAGGCTGGGGCTCTGGGTCAGATCGGTTCTCCGTCGCCGGCGATCGGCGACGTTGAAATCGCGGTCTCGACCATCCGTCCGAACGGTCGTCACTCCGTCGGGGGTGGCCGGCTGGTTCCCCCGGGGTCGTCCGGACTAAGCCGAGTCGCGAGGTCGTTTGTCATCGTGGGTCTCACGGTGGCGATCGGCGGGCTCGCCTACGCCGCTGTAGGAGGCATGCTGGCCGTCCTTGCCGCCTTCTTCATTGGTCTCTTCCTTATCCCGATTGTCGGAATGTTTGCGGGCGCAGACTTCGGCGGCGTGAACATCTACGTCGGGACCAAAGGCGCTCAGATTTCCCAGCTCGCTGGGGACGCTCAGGCGCCAACGCACGAGATCCTGCGCTATGATTCGCCCGATCACACATGGGCCTTCGGAAGCAGCCAGACCATAGCTGGGCATCGCGGCGGCAAAGCGATCGGCGAGCCCTATCAGGTGTTCACAGCGCTGCATGCGAGCGGCAAGCAGCTGGCTTATTTTCACGGCTATGGCGGTGCAGTCGTCGAGGCCTGCAAGCGCATCGTCGCGCATCGCAACGCAAACCAAGACCTGGTGCGTGCGGTGGTCACGCGAGTGCAGAGCCAAGGCCACACGTTCCCGTGGGTGGGCGGGCCCGGGATCGGGTTTCTACAGGTCGGTCCACGCTCCGTGATCGTTCGCGACGACTCGGGCCAACTCGAAATTCCCGGCCCTCATCTACGGACGACGTTGCACAACCGCGAGCTTGTGCTGACTGACGCGTCCTCCGGCTCAGAGCGAACGATCGATGTCGGCGGCCTCGGCGACGCTCGTCTTGCGCTCGCATGCCTCGAAGACGTGAAGCGCGGCGTGTAGCGTGCTGGTCTAGACCGCCTTCATCTTGAACTGAGCCTGCTTCGCCCACCCTGTCGCCCGATGTCTGCGTCACGCCTCCTTGAAATGTGCCTACATTCCTGCGTCGTTGTTCCTTGTCCTCGAACAACAGGACGAACGCCGCAGGCTCAG
>JBCCRV010000597.1:0-4852 GCA_039201085.1 Myxococcota bacterium
GACCGAGAGGGCGAGAGCCTGGCTTTTGAGGGCAAGGCGCAATGCGGGAGCGGGCCGAGGCCCGTGACCAAAGAGCAACGCCGCCATCGAAAGTCAGGCTTTCGCCATCGACGGGAGTTTAGCGGTTCGCTTCTCTAGGGCAGTTCGGCGGTGAAACGACCTTCCACCGTTTCCGTTCGCACACATGCTCCCGTACTGCGAACCGTTTCCAAAAGCGTGTCGCGTTGAAGATCGAGGCAAGCGTCGATCGAGGACGCCTCGCCGAGGGCGAGGCGGTAGACGGTGGTTTCGACACGCACGATGCCTTCGGAAGGAGCGGTGAGACGAAAGTCCGAGACGATCGCTGCGCATATCTGGGCGACCTCGTCGTACTCCTCCTGTTCGGTGGTGGTTTCACGAACGCGCGCGTTGGGGTCGTTGTCGGGAAACCACACCCAGTCGAAGGGGCTCACGTTGTCGCGAAACACGCAGCTTGCAACGCTCTCGCACCAATCGAGGGACAATCGAACGCGCCTTCCTTGAAACGAGTGGGGGTTGATGTAGAAGACGGGCTCGCCATCGACCGGGGTCGACGCGACGTCGCCGCATACGTCTGCCCCAACGTGACGCTCCACGGTGTAAACCCCGGCGACGCAATCGGGATCCAAACATGCGAGGGGCGGAGCCGCGTCCATCGCGTCCGACGGTGCGTCCGTCAATGCCGGGGCCGTGTCTGCGGCCGCGTCGTCTCGCACGCCGGCGTCGGAGAGGTCGTTCGTAGTGCCGCAGGCGAGGAGGCTTGCAGCGCCAAGGAGCGCGAGGAGGCGCGGGGACCGCGCGACTCTACCGGTGTACGCTGTCATCAAGCTTCAATATAGCGCATCCACCGGGGCGTAGTACCGGTTGGTGCCCAGGCTGCGTCGTCGTGGTCGCCGCTCATGACCTTCGTCCCGTTCGTGACTTTATGGCGCGGGTCTTGTGAAGACGCGTTCGAGCAACCCGTTGTTTTCGCTGGAATCGGATCGCGGAACGATCCTTGCTGGAATGCGCGGAATGCACTTCCGTCGAATGTTGGCCTTCGCTCTGTTTCTTACCCACGCTTGCAGCGACGACGACGCACCTGCGGAAGACATGGGCGCCGGCCGTGGAGACGCGGCTTCGCCGGACGCGGGGTTGGATGCGGCGGCCGACATGCAAGGGGATTCCGCTCCGGTGGACTCGGCTCTGGATGGGCCCGTGGATGCGGCAGCGGGTGGACCGCCTTGGGAGGGTCCGCGCATTCCCGGTATCTTCTTGCTTGGGCCGGACGACTACGACGTTCATGCCGAGAAGATGGGCGGCGCGCCGGCACTCGTGCACTTCTTTGTGGACTGGTTCGGCGCAGAACAGCTCGCCGCGTCCAACGCAGATCCAAGCACGCGGGTGGAGCCTCTACCCATCGACCCAGACGGGCTTCGCTTTCTAGATTTCATCTATGAGCCCGAGACGATCATCATGCTCACGTGGGCCATGCCGTTGCCAAACTTTGACGTGCCCGGCAACGCCTGGCCGAACGTTCCCACCGTGCCGGATCTGCTTGCCGGACGCTACGACGATAATATTCGTGCCTTTGCGCGTTCGCTCGCACCGATCGAAAAGGAAATCTGGCTGACGATGTTCGGCGAGTTCGACAACAATATCTTCTATGCTTTCGGACCGGACGGACTGAACGCGGCCGCAGCGGATCCTGATGTCTTACCCTCGCTCCAAGTGCCCGTCGCGGACGACCTCAATCGCTACTATGGCGACCCGGGAGTTCCCGATGGGCCGGAGCGCGTTCGCGACGCCTTCATTCGCGTCATCGATCTCTTTCGCGAAGAGGGCGCCACGGACATCAAGTGGTTCATGTATGGATCGAGCGGCTACTTGGGCGGCGGTGAAGAGGACACGATGATCGCACCGTCAGTGCGAGAACGCCTCTGGGATGTCGAAGCCGTCTACCCCGGCGATGAGTACATCGACTTTGTCGGCAAGAGTCTCCACCACGGAGATCTTGCGGCGCTGCGGGAGACCTTTGAGCCGGCCTATGATGCATGGACTCGCGTTTCGTCACGGCCGTTCATAGCGCCGGAGTTCAGTATCATCGCGGGCGGTGGCCTGGTGAGCCGGGCCGCACAGATCCGCGAGGAGTTCGGCATGTACTTCCGGTCGTTTCCACGTTTTGCGGCCTTCGCTACCGTCGATCCCGTTCCCGAAACGTCGGACGATACCTTTCTGTTCTATCCGTACGGCGGCGCCGACGACGAGTTCCCGGATGAGGTTGCCGCGTGGCGCGAAACGGTGGTTGAGAGCGACGCTTGGCAAACGCGTTAGCGTCGCTTCCGCCGAACGTTTCCGGCCGAGACGTCGCTTCGTGAATCGCTAGAACACATGGACTAGGTCGCTTGTTGTAGGGCGCGAAGTCACGCCGCTTAATCGGCGTATTAAGGAGAAAGTCCGGACGGCTTCAGTACGCTGATGTTCATGCATTGGCGGTTCTGGCTTGGATATGCAGCGTGTTGGGTTCTCCTCGGCTGCACGGACGATCCAGCGACGGCGGTCATCGTGCAGGTTCGCGGGAGCGACGCGATCACCGCTCAGGTGCGTTCGATTGAAGCAAGCGTTCGGCTCGGTCATGGAAACGACGCCCGCGAAGTGCAGACCGTGCAGCAAGGCAGCGAGGAAGCGGTGTTCACCCTTTCCCGCGCGACGGACGAGCGCCGCTTCGAGATCGAAGCACGGGCATTGAATCCGGCTGGCGAGGAGCTCGGAGCGCACGTGGTGCGCTCCGAATACATCCCAGGCGAAGTGCGCGTCCTGCAGATCACGATCGAGGGCGGCTGCACGGCGCGCACCTGCGTCGAGGTTGTTGAACCGAACGGGCTCTGCCCCTTCGTGGGCGAGCCGCTTTCCGCCGGATGCGGCGCGGACGCATCGGTGGACGCGGGCGTCGACATGCTGCCGCTCGATGGAGGCTTCGATGCGAGCGATGGCGAGGCCATCGATGAAGGCGGCATGGACGTTGGCGAACCCGATGTCGATCCACGCGCATGCACGCCGATCGCCACGGGAGGCGCCGAAGTCGAGTCAGAGTGCATCCTTCCCTTTCAGAATGCGGAGGCGTTGATCGCGCCGCCCGTGCCCGACCGCTGCGACGAACCCGTAAGCGGCGCTCCGACCACCGGATGTGCAGACGGCCAGGAAGCGCCCGGGTGTGACGCCGGCGCGATGCTCCGGGGCATGTTCGGCGGCGGCGCCGGAAGCGACGCCGATCCCTTTGTGATCTGCGACCCACGGCAGCTGCACGCGTACCTCACGCGCGACGGTAGCGAGTTCGACGGCAGCCACGTGCGGGTGGTTTGCGACCTCGATCTGGTCGGTCGGCCCATCGACGAAACCGATGAACCGCCCAGCCTTCGCGGCGGGTCCTTTCGCGGCGGCTGCGCCGGCGGCACGGTGCGAATCTCGAACCTGCACTCGTCGCGAACATTCAGCAACGCGCTCTTCGGCGAGCTCGCCGAGGGCGCGGAAGTCGGCGACCTGCTTTTCGATGACTTTGTGATGTGCGGTGCGGCGCCGGACGTGTGCGAGACGCGCGCGGCGGGGATCGCGTTGGCGGCGTCCGAGAGCACGCTGGCGAACGTGCACATTCGGCGCGGCACGATTCGGTCCCGGCGGGGCTCCCAGCCGCGCGCCCAGGCGGCCGGTATCGTCGGGGACCTCGGGGGACGCTACGGCGTAGAAGATGATTTCGCTCCCGGCGAGTTCTTCTCCCGTTGCCTTCCGACCGTTCCGGCGAGCGGGCGTAGCGCCCTGGAGCGCGTTTCCTTCGAAGGCCAAGTGGTTGCGGAGTTCGACGAAAGGGACCGCGATGTGGGCTCGCCAAGCGCGGGCATCGCAGGCGTCGTCCGGGCAGGTGCGGAGCTCTCCCAGCTCCTGGTGCAGGGGGCCATTGTCGGCGCGGGTGGCACCGCCGGCCTCGTTGGAAGCGGGACCGAGCCCCGAGAAACGCTCATGGCGGTGACGGACGAAGCCGTCGTTCGCGCCGTGGTGTTTGCGGGCGGCGGGGGAGAAGCGAGCGGTATTGCGAGCGGACGTGGCACCTTTCGCAACGTGCTGTTTCACGGCGCCGTGTACACGCAGGACGACCGGGCTGCCGGATTTGTGGGCGCGAATCTGCCGGGTGCGCCCACTGCCTCCCTTTCGAACGCGCTCCTGGCCGCAACGGTCAGTCTCGGCTCGGCGGGAGAGCGGGGCTCCGTGCACGCGTACTCGGACTTCGTCCCGAGCACGATCAACGTGCGCTTCGCGTCGGAGTGCTTTGCCATGCAAGTGCCGGCGGCGGCGCCGGGTGCGGTGCGGACGCCGCCCGTGGGCACGCTTGCCGAACCCGCCCTCGACGACATCGGCCGCGGCGTCTTTGCGACGGAACCTTGGGTGGCGATCCCGGACGGCCTGCCAACGCTGACCTTCGTAGAAACCTTTCCCACGCTGCCGCCCTGGTCCGACGCGGCGGCCGCTTCATACGTGGATGCGTCCTCCATCTAACGAGACCTCGGAGCTCCCTGATGCCAAACGCGATGACCTTTGCCCTTGCGCTTTCCTTGTTCGCTTCCGCGATGGCGGCGCCGGGCGTCGAAGCCCAAGATACCGCCGCGTCCGAACGCGACGATGAAGCACGGCTGCGCTTTGAGATCGCACGACGCGCCAACGCCGATGGCCGCTACGAAGAAGCGTACGAGAACTTCGCCCGCGCCCATGAGCTTAGCGGGCGGCATGCGCTGCTCTTCAACATGGGCGTGGTCGCCGAGCGCCTGCGCCGCGACGAAGACGCCCTTGCGGCCTATCGGCGCTA
>JBCCRV010000598.1:0-4845 GCA_039201085.1 Myxococcota bacterium
CGGTGTCGGCGAGGTCCCCGAAGGAGCCATCGGACTGCTGCCGCTCCGCGAGGCGCGACTGGAGCGGACGAAAGGCCCGCAGCTGGGCACGGGCCCGAAGACCGGGCTGGGCGCGCAGCGCTTCCGCCAGCTCACGTGCATGCTCCGCGGCTTCGCGCAGCGTCATGGCGCGGCGGCCATCGGAAAAGTCCGCGAGGGCGGCCGTCAGCTCGAGGGCGCGACCTCGCAGTACTTCGGCGCTCTCCGTGCGCCGGGACGATGGCGCGGGCGCGCGCGCGAGGAGCGCGTCGACGTCGACCTTTGGACCAGCGTCGACGCTGACTTCGGGACGGGCGGGTGCTGCGGGCTTGAGACCCGCGGCAGCCATTGGGTGGAAGGCGCTGCTGCCCTCACGCCAGCGTCGGCGCAGGCTTGCGGGCAGCACGCTTGCGGCGGGCCACTGGGCAAACTCGATGAACTTGCCGAGCTTGTTCATGTTGCCGCTCGTGACCGTGGCCCGGGCTGCTTCACCAGCTACGCGCACGAAGGCCTGGCCAAACTGACCCATGCGAAGCTCGTCGCCGGCGAGGATGCGCATCGTGCGGTCGCGCTCCGTTCGGCTACTGCGCCACGTGCGGTAGACGGCGGAGCGAATCTCCACGGCGGCTTCGTCATCACGGTTGAAAACGTGCAGCAGCGCGTTGGCCAGAAGCTCCGGCGTCCAGCTGCGCGGCTCGCGGTAGGCGCCGTAGGCCTCGACGCTCTCCGAGCGAACGAGGGCGTCCGCGTCCTTGAGGCCAATGGTGATGCCGCTCGCCGTGAGCGGGTGGTAGAAGCCGACCGCGTCGCCGACGAGGGCGACGTGGCCCTTCCCGTAGTGGGTGCGGGGTAGGAAGCGG
Organism: Myxococcota bacterium; assembly: GCA_039201085.1. Classification (GTDB taxonomy): domain Bacteria; phylum Myxococcota_A; class Polyangia; order Polyangiales; family Houyiibacteriaceae; genus JBCCRV01. The sequence goes on from JBCCRV010000598.1 coordinate 879, forward strand.
TTGCAGGCCCAGGTGACGCGGGCCGTTTCCAACGTCCGTCGAAACGCGGCTCGAAGGCTTGCGGGAAAGCGGGCGCCAAAGGCTTCCCAAAGGTACCGCGCGTCTCGGCGCGAGCCGGGATGGCCGGCGGGCACGTCAATGCAGGCGCGAACACGCGTTGGCGAGATGCGGTAGAGCAAGACCGGGCCGGGCCCGCCGAGGAGCACATGGCCGAACCCCTCGTGCGGAAGCTCGACGTCTTCGAGCTCGAGGCCTGCCATGTGCGAAAGCACGTCCGCCGCCTGGTCGCCGTAAACGCTCTTGCGAACGGCGCTCGAGCGGCCGTCGGCGCCAACGATGAGGTCGGCGTGAACGGTACGGGTGGCCTTCTTCTCGCCGTCGATGGCGCCGCAAAGCGTGACTTCATGGCCGTCGATGGACGTGACCCGCACGCCGAGGGCCAGGTGCACGCCTTCGATCTTGTTCACCTGCTCACGTAGCTCGCCCACGAGATCGGCGTGCTCGCACGTGAAGCCGAGGGCGCCGTCGGCGTAGTGGAGCTGGACCGGGTCCGTGCCGTCGTCAGGAAAGACTGCGAACCCTTCGCAGGCGGGGTGGCCGGCCGTGATGGCGTCGGCGCTCAGGCCTAACCGCTCAAGGGCCGCCGCGCCGGCGGGGTGAATCCATTCGCCGGCAAAGCGCGACGAGGCCTTCGGATTGGCTTCGGCGAGAAGGACGCGCCGCCCTTGCCGTGCATATCCAGCCGCGACGGCGATTCCTGCGGGGCCGGCTCCGGCCACGAGAACGTCATATCGGGGAGCTAGAAGTTTCATGCGATCTTGAATCGAGGGTGAAAACGCCTAAAAAACAAGGATCCGGAAGCTGTCCGACCCGTACAAGAGCGCGTCATAGCGCCTCGTGGGCAGAGCGTGACGCAGTGCGGCGTCGAACGCAGCCCGACTTGGGCGAACTGCACCTCGAAGGGGCCGAGCCGTTGTCTCCGGGGCGCGAGCCGTTGAAACGGGCCGCCCGGCCGGAACACTCTGGATCGGCCAAAAAACCTTGAATTATAAACGCATCAGACGCGGACCGAGGCCGGAGGCCGACTGTTCGTGCGACCTGGCCCCGTTTCGATCGCTCATTCCGGCGTGTAGCGACGGCCCGCCGGGCACGCCACCTCGACGCCCGTCGGGCCGTCTTCGGTCTCGATGATCTTGAACTCCACGCGCCGGTTCTCTTCCCAGGCGGTCGCGTTGCTCTGCGGGTTGAGCGGGCAGACCTCGCCGTAGCCCGCGCTGCGCAGGCGCTCGCGAGAGACGCCGCGCTGCACAAGCGCTTCCACCACCGACGCCGCACGATCGCGGGTGAGGCGGAGGTTGTAGTCGTCGCCGCCGCGCTCATCGGCGTGGCCCTGGACCTCGACGCGGGTGATCTGTGGGTTGCCGTTCAGCGTCGACGCGACGGCGTCCACGATCGAATAGCTGACCTGTTGGATCACGGCGCTGTCCGTCTCGAACAGGATCTTCTGAAGGATGATGATGCTGTTGTCTTCGAGAATCACATCGCCCGTGTCGGGGCAGCCGTCTTCATCCTCGAAACCGTTGTACATCTCCGGGTCAACCGGACACTGGTCGTCGACGTCGAGAATGCGGTCGCCGTCGTTGTCCGGGTCCGGACAGCCGTCCTCGTCCTGAAAGTTGTCGACGTCCTCGGGATCGTTCGGGCAGAGGTCGTCGTCATCGAGGATTCCGTCGTTGTCGTTGTCTGGATCGGGGCAGCCGTCTTCGTCCTGGAACCCGTCGCGGTCTTCCGGGTCGTCCGGACACTCGTCGACGTCGTCGAGAATGCCGTCGCCGTCGCGGTCGCCGCCGTTACCCTCTGGGCAGCCGTCTTCATCGGCGTCGCCGTCCCGGTCCTCGGGAACAAGCGGACACTCGTCATCGTCGTCGAGGATGCCGTCGCGGTCGTTGTCCGGATCGGGGCAGCCGTCTTCGTCCGCGAAGTTGTCGAAGTCCTCCGGGTCGTCCGGGCACTGGTCGACGTCGTCGCGGTAGCCGTCGCCGTCGCGGTCGCCGATGCTGGGCTCGAAGATGAAGCCGGCGGTGGCGCGGAAGTTGGCGGACTGGAACGCGTCGAAGGGCGGCAGGTTGCCGCCGGCGGCGAGAACGAGGTAGCTCGAGCGTTGCACGAAGACCTTTAGGCCGAGCAGGCCCTCGATGCTCAGGGCCTCCGTATCGCCGAAGCCGTTGGCGAGCTGCGTGCCGTAGATTTCACCCGTGATATCGAGGCTTTCGGCGGCGCGAACGCTCATGCCGAGGCCGAAGGTGACGAGGCCACCGCTGTACTCGACGTTGGTGCCTCCCTGCACGGGACCGGCGTTGCGGCCCACGAAACCGAGCGCTGGGTCGACGATGTCGGTGCGTCCGCCCACCGGTACGGTAGCGCCGTCGCCGAAGGCAATGCGGTAGCCGAGCTCGAGCGAAAGTCGAAAGCGCCGCACGGGGCGCCACTCACCGACAATCGATGGCCAGAGCGAAACGCCGGGCTCACCCGCGAAGGACGCGTCGTCGCCCGTGGGCAGGCGCAAGCGCAGAATGGCGGCGAGGCCGATCGGATCGCGTTCAGCGCGAAGAATGCGGACCTTGCCGTGAATAACGAGGTCGCCGAGGCCCTGGCCGTCGAGGCCGAAGGTGCGGTTGAAGTCGTTGGGCGTGTTGTACACGCCGGGAACCGTCACGTTCGGACCGCTGATGAAGTAGATCGGCGCCTGAATACCAACGACGAGCCGGTTCACGAGGCCGAGATTGAAGTGCAGCGTGCCGTTGACGAAGTTGTCGACGAGATGGCCCCCGCCGCGACGCTCCGAGAGGTCATCGTCGTTTCGGTAGCCGTTGAAGGGCAGGATGTTGCGGCCGTAGTCGAGCACGAGGCCAAAGCTGAAGTCGAGGTGGCCGAGGATGTCCGATCCGTTAACCGTGAAATGACCCTTCGAGTCCACCGCCGGGCGAAAGAGACGGAGGTCCATGCCGCCGTCGTTCAGCTGGGCCGACTGCTGCGCCTCCGCCGTGGGCGCGGTAAAAGCCGCCGCCAGAGCTAGAAGCGAAACACAAATCGAGCGGCGCATAGTCACATTCCTCCCGCGCCCCATTGGGCACCGCCGCCGGGCTTACCACGTTCACTTGGCCCTCGCCAGATTGCAGGGGATCAACCGTGCGACATTCCCCTGCCCGGCCACGTTGCGCCGTGGCGGCGCCCTCCTAAGTTCGCCCGGTGAGCGGCCGATTTTCCGAAATGACGTTTCCGCAGCAGGTCGAGCTGCTCGAGGCGAGCGCGGAGCGGGGCGAGGACGCGTCGGAGCTGCTCCGGGCCTGCGCGGCGCTGCCCGATCCGGAGCCGCTCGCCCGTTACCTCCGCGCCCTGCAGCGCCAGGGCGCCCTCCATCAAAGCGCGGCGGCGCTCGCGGCGGTCTTCGATGGCCTCTCGGACGTATCGGTTCGGGCCGTCTTCGAAACGCTCGACGCCCCCGAAACGCTCGCCAACCTCGCCGAGCGCGCCCTCAAGCGGTGGCCCGTCGCCCGGGCGACGGCCCTCGCCTACCTGCTTCGCTGGCTTCGACGCCGGGCGCCGGCGCGCCACGCCGCCTTCGAGGCCCACGTCGCCGCGCGCCTCGAAGTGGGCGATGCGCGCGCCTTGCTCTTCGGCAGTGGCGATGTGCTCGCAACGAGCGAGCACGTACCCGAGGCGGCGCGCCAAGGGCTGATCGCCGATGTGGTGGACGCGATCGCCGGCGCACCGAAGTCCCTGTCGCAGAGCAACGCCGAGCGCTTGCTCGCCCAAGATGTGTACGCCGACGACCACCATTTTCTCTTTGAGCTCCTGCAAAACGCCGACGACGCCGGGGCGCGGCACTGGAGTATCGAAGCCGGCGACGGCGAAGTAAGCGTCCGGCACGACGGCCGTCCCTTCTCGCTCCTGGACGTGGTGGGCA
>JBCCRV010000599.1:0-4840 GCA_039201085.1 Myxococcota bacterium
AGCCGAAGAGATGGCGAAATCGACGATGAGCGGGGCGTGAAGGCGCATGCGCGAGTTTGAAGACACGCCCTAGTTGCCGCTTGCCATTCTCGCCGAGCTCTGCGGCCGTCTGCCACGCCACCTTTCTTGCGGGGGAGCGCTAAGCTGGCATCCTGGACGCCATGTCGAAGGCAGCACGCGACCGACAGGCGGCGGGCCTCGTCCAGCTTGGGAAGAAGAAGCCCAAAAAGAAAAACGCGCCCTACCGCTTTCTGCCTACGAACCGGCGCGAAATGGAGCTGCGCGGTTGGGACGAGCTCGACATTCTCATCATCAACGGCGACGCCTACGTGGACCACCCGGCCTTCGGTGGCGCGCTGATCGGCCGCTTTCTCGAGGGCCGCGGCTACCGCGTGGGCATGCTTGCGCAGCCGGACTGGAAGTCGCCCGACGATTTTCGGCGCATGGGCACGCCGCGCCTCTTCGTAGGCATCACCGCCGGCAATCTGGATTCAATGCTCAACAAGCTTACGGCGCAGAAGAAGGTGCGCTCGGAGGATCAGTATTCGCCCGGCGGCCGGACGAACTCCCGGCCCAACCGCGCGAGCATCGTCTACTCCAACGTCGCGCGGCAGGCCTTTCCCGGCGTGCCGATCGTGCTCGGCGGCATCGAGGCATCGCTGCGGCGCATCGCACACTACGACTACTGGAGCGACTCGATTCGCCGCAGCGTACTGCTCGACGCGAAGGCCGATCTGCTGATCTTCGGTATGGGCGAACGCCCCGTTTGGGAAGTCGCCGACCGCCTCCGCGATGGCGGAAGCATCAAAGACCTCCGCAACATCCGCGGCACGGCCCACGTGCGGCGAAAGGGCGACTGGGAGGACCTACCGGCGAGCCGCTTCGTGCGCGATGGGGGCGTGCTCCGGCTGCCCTCCTACGAGGATGCGAAAGCCAACCATCAAGCGTTCAGCCACATGAGCGGCATGTTTCAGAAGGAAACAAACCCGGGCAACGGCCGCCCGATGCTTCAAGTGCACGGCAACGAAGCCGTGTACTTCAACCCGCCCGCCGAGCCGCTGGACACGCAGTTTATGGACGGTCTGTACGACCTGCCCTTCGAACGCGTGCCGCACCCTTCCTACCGGGAACGCATACCCGCCTACGACACGGTCAAGCACAGCATCGTTACGATGCGCGGCTGCTTTGGCGGCTGCACCTTCTGTTCGATCACTGAGCACGAAGGCCGCGTGATTCAAAGCCGAAGCGAAGAGAGCGTACTGCGCGAAGTGCGCGCCCTCAGGCGCATGAAAGGATTTTCCGGCGTCATCAGCGACGTGGGCGGACCGACCGCGAATATGTACCAAATGCGCTGCAAGTCGGAGCGGATCGAAAAGGCATGCCGCCGTTTGAGCTGCGTGCACCCCGGCGTCTGCGAAAACCTGGTGACGGACCACAAGCCCTTGGTGTCGCTGCTGCGCAAAGTGCGCGCCGAAAAGGGCATTAAGCGCGCCTTCATCGCCAGCGGCGTGCGCTACGACCTCGCCGAACGAAGCCCTGAGTTTGTGCGCGAACTGGCCGAACATCACACGGGCGGACAGCTCTCCGTGGCGCCGGAGCACGTCGACGAGAAGGTGCTCGACAAAATGAAGAAGCCCGGCGCCGAAAGCTACGAGCGCTTCGCCGGCATGTTCAACTGCGCAAGCGAAAAGAGCGGCAAGAACCAGCACCTCGTGCCTTACTATATTAGCGGGCACCCGGGCTCGACCCTTGAGAGCATGATCGAGCTCGCGCTCTATCTGAAGAAGCGCTCGCTTCGGCCACGCCAGGTACAGGACTTCATACCGACGCCGATGAGCATGGCCACGAGCATGTACCTCACGGGGTTCGATCCCTTCACGCAGGAGCCTGTCTACACGGCCAAGGACCTGCGCGAAAAGCGCATGCAAAAGGCCCTACTGCAGTACTGGGACGTGAAGCAGCATGACCTTGCCCGTGAAGCGTTGAAGAAGGCACGCCGCACGGACCTTATCGGCAGTGGAACGAAGCACCTCATTCCGCCGGCACGCGGCAAGGGGAGCTTGTCGCGCTACGAGCGTGCGCGCCGCGGTCGCGAAAAGCGGACAGGCAAGCGCTAGCCCAGCGCGCCATCGACACGTTCGATCGACCGGAGTGTTCGGCAATTAAGAAGAGTTAAGCGCAAGTTGGTCGCCCTGACGATGCGTTCTGTCAGGTTCCGGCCATGGGCCTGCGACGCGACCTACGCTTGATGAACGGCGTCCGCGGCATCCGCCGGCCTGGCGCTTCGGAAGCAACCGTTCGTTGGACCCGCGCGAGAATCGCCGTTCACGCGGCTAGCGTGAACGAACGCTGGCAGGAAGTCAGGCAGGGCTCGCGGCTACGTCGCGTTTTCCCGAGCTTCGATCGCTCCTCCTGGCCGATGGACTTGTCGATTGGCGTTGGCACGATCGATGCGTCGGGAGAGCCGCCGAGCGCGAGGGACGCGCTCTCTTTGGAGAAGTAAAAATGCGCTTTTATTGTAAAACCTTGTGCTGCGCGGTCATCGCGCTTGGCGGCTGCGGCGACGATGACGCACTGCCCGACCTCAGCATCGACCTGAGTTTCGGCGAGGACGCCGGCCTCCGAACGGACAGTCGCCTCGGCATGGACGGTGGCCTCGGCATGGACGGTGGCATCGACCAGGGCGCCGACCCCGATGGCGGTCCCGATATGAACGCCGGACCCCGCTGCGTGGACATGGACGAAGACGGGTACGGAGAAAACTGCGATCTCGGAGCCGACTGCAACGACGGCATCGCCTCCATCAATCCTGGCGCAACGGAATTCTGCGACGGCCTCGACAACAACTGCGACGGAACGATGGACGAAGGCTGCGAGTGTGCGGAAGGCGACACGCAGGCGTGTGGCCTCTCCGACGGCGTTTGCATGGCCGGCACGCAAACGTGCGTGGGCGGTTCGTTCGGCGCGTGCGAAGGCGCAACGGAGCCTTCCGACGAGCTTTGCAACGGCCTGGACGACAACTGCAACGGCGAGACCGACGACGGCCTCATGGCGCCCGCCTGCGCCCTCACGGAAGGCGTATGCGCCGGCGCGACGCAGACCTGCGGAGGAACAGACGGTTTCGTGGCCTGCAGCGCCGACACCTACGGCGCCGACTACATCGTTGACGAGGACGGCACCGACGACGCCGTCTGCGATGGCCTCGACAACGACTGCGACGGCGAAACGGACGAGGGCTGCCTAAACTTCCCGATCGTGACGGCGGACGGCAACCTCGCCTGGCCAAACCTCTACAACCAACACCTGGTGTACGTGCAAGAGTTCGACGGCAACGCGGACCTCATGTTCCAGGATCTCGGCCGCGGGACGCCGCCCCAGCGCCTAACGACGACCGATGAAAACGAATACCGTCCGCTCGTTCATGGAAACCACGTCGTTTTTGGACGTCTTGAGTCCGAAAGCGTTCATCTTATCGACCTCACGACGGGCGTGGAAACGGAGATCTTGGACTCGGGCAACGGGGCCTACGATATCGACGGGTCGAACGTGGTCTACGACGCCTTTGACGGCACCCAGTGGGACTCGTTCTTCTATCGAATCGACACTGGCGAATCGTTCAATATCTTTGACGACGCACTCGGCTCCGACGAACTTCAGCCTACGCTGCGCGGACTCAACCTCGCACTGGTGGTCCGTGAAGCGGACCAAGCGGCGGTGGTTGTGGTCGACTTTGCCGTCGACCCGCCCTCGGTCACTGTTCAGGAAGCCGTCGGTTCCGAACCGGTGCTTCCGGTGGTGGACTTTGCCGGGATCGTGTGGAACGAGGCCCGCAACGCCGACCCTTCCTTGACCCCCATTCCCTTCGACGTTCACGGCGCTTACCTCACAGATCTTGCGCCGCTCTGGCCCAGTGAAGTCCCGCTCCGGCAGGGACCGGGTCAGTCTTTTGTCTTCGACATGGACGGCACCATCGCCGTTCTTCACGACACAGCGGCTGGCAACTTCGACGTGATCATCAGCGACCCAAGTGGCACGTCGGCGTTCTTGCTCACCACCCACCCGAGCCAACAAGGACGGCCCACGATCTCGGGTACGTCGGTGATCTGGGAGGACGATCGAAGCGGTTCCTTCGACCTCTACGGCACCACTTTCAACGCCCTCGCGGCCGTTCCCGACTCGATCCTCATCACAGAGATCCTCGCGGACCCCGCAGCGGACGCCAACGGTGATGGCACCACGAGTGCAACGCAGGACGAGTTCATCGAGCTCGCCAACGCCCGGGTCAACGCACTCGACATTGGCGGCGCCACCCTCAGTGACCTCACCGGCGTCCGACACACGTTCCCGGAGGGCACCATCCTCCCTGCGTCCGCATCCATCGTTGTCTTCGGAGGCGGCTCCATCGACGGGCTCTATGGCGGCGCGATCCTGCAAACCGCGAGCACCGGAACCCTGGGCCTAAACAACGGCGGCGACACGCTGACGTTGGCCCTCGCCGATGGAACGGTCATCACTACCGCGACCTACGGCAGCGAGGGCGGAAATGACCAGTCCCTGACGCTTGTGGGTGGGGAGCTTGTGCTGCACTCCACCGTATCGGACCGCGATTTCTCGCCGGGCGTGCTGACGGACGGGTTCGGCTACTAGAGCTCAAAGGCGGCGGCGTTCGAATCGGGCCGTGCGGCCCGCAGCGGGGTTTAGCGCTAAGCCCGCGGAGCGCGGCAACACTCTCGCGCCATGACTATCCGGCCGTGGGGGGCGAGGGGAGCCCCGCCGCGGGACGAGCCCAGCCCCCCCCCCAGTGGGGGGGATAGCGGGGCCGGCCGGTGGGGCGGCGCGG
>JBCCRV010000600.1:0-4832 GCA_039201085.1 Myxococcota bacterium
GGCAGCCATCAGCACCGATAAACCGAGCAACACGCGAAGCATCTTCGCGAACATACTACCTCTGCGCGCCGAATGGAGCCCGTTCGCTCTCAGCATGGCGATAGGTCGGGCTCAGTCTGGGAAAGGAGCGATGATCACTTCTTCGCCCAGCGTGCTCGTTCCCATGCGCGTCATCGATCCCCGCTCGACCATGGAAGGCCGCATCGACCGCTCCATCGTCGACCCTCGCGCCATGGTTGTTCGGCGCATGCTCGGCGACATCCTGGTCATCAAACGGCCCTCTCGCATCGTCGCTTGATCGCGCGGTCGCTCCGCCATCGCCGGCGTCGCCTGCATCGTTTCGCCCGGCGCCATGACGGCTTCCGGCGCAGGGGGCGTGGATGGCTCGACCGACCGCTCGGCGCCGGCGCCGGGCTCGACGGATGGCGTGGTCGGCTGTGGCTCGGACGTGGTGCCGGTGTTTGCCGACTCTGCCTCGACGGCAGGTGAGGTGTTCGGCCGAGTCCCCGGTTCGATGGCCGTGGGCTCGGGCGTGATCGCCACGTCCTCCGGTTGCATGAAGAACCACACGCCGGCGCCCAACGCCAGCGTGAGCGCCGCGCCGAGCGCCAAGACCCTGGACTTCGAAGGCGACGCGGGCGGCGAAAGACGCAACGTCGACTCGTCGAGTTCGCTCGGCCAGGTTCGAATCGCATCGGCGAAGGCCGTCATCGAGATGTAGCGCCGGTCCGGGTCGTACTCCATCGCCTTCTTGAGCGTGCGCTGCACCACTTTTGGAAAGGACGCCAAACCCGAAAGGTCTGGGTCTTCACGCGCGGCCTTCGCTTTCAGGACGGCCTGCACATCACCGCCGTAGGGGATCTCACCCGTCAGCATTTCGTACGCCGTCGCGCCGAGCGCGTAGATGTCCATCTGCGGCGTCGGGTCGAGGCCGTACATCTGCTCAGGCGCGCAATAGACGGGCGTGCCCAAAAATGATCCGGCGTGCGTCAGCTGCGTACCCTCGGGCGAAGCCACCTTGGCGATACCGAAGTCGAGCAGGCGAATCGATTCCTTTCCGCTCGATTCGCGGGCCAGGAAGAGGTTGTCCGGCTTCACGTCCCGGTGAATGATCGACTTTTCGTGCGCACCGGCGAGCGCCTCGCTGGCGGCGACGAGCGCGTCGCGCACCTGGTCGTAGGGCATCGCGCCCACGCGGTCGACGCGCTCGGCGACGCTCTCGCCTTCGAAGTACTCCATCACGGCGTACGGTCGACCGTCCTCCAGCGTGCCGAAGTCGAAGAACTTTGGGATGTGGTTGCTGCCGATCGTGCTGGACGCCTTCGCTTCGCGCTCAAAGCGCCGAATCACCGTGGCCTTTTTGGCGATCTCCGCGTGCAGCACCTTGATGGCGACGTGCGTACCAATGCGCGGATGCACGCCTTTGTACACCGCGCCCATGCCCCCCTCGCCGAGCAGCTTCACCACCCGGTACGAACCGATCATCTGGCCGATGAGCGGATCGGCGACGGCGACGTCCGTGGCTTCTTGACCGGCGAGGCCCCTGAGCACGTTCGCGATGGCGTTCCAGCCCGGGCGCGCGTTCGGTGCGTCGTTAAGACACGCGCGAAGGAGCTTATCGAGGGCCGGCGGCATCGTGCGGTACGTCGACGCGGGCTCGCGCGTCGCCCGGCTGTAGGCGCGCCCCGTCAGCAGCGCGAAGGCCACCTGACCAAACGAATAGACGTCCGACGCGTTCGTCGCCGGCGTGCCGAGCGCGTACTCCGGCGCGTAGGCCGCGTCGTCCCGCGGCCCAAAGCCGAAGCCCATCAGGCGAGCGCCGACGAACGAGCCCGGCTCCATCCAAACGTCGTCGACCTCCAGGCCCCCGTGCAGCGTTTGCGCTTCGGACGCCTTCTGCAGGGTCTGCGCCACGCTAATGAGCGCCTCCACAACTTCTGGCACTTCGAGCGGCCCCCGCTTGAGCCGATCCGCCGTCGACTGCACGGACGGCGGATTCAACACCGTCACGTCCCGGTTTAGGGCCGGCTCGTGGCCAAAGTACACCTGCTTGACTTGGCTGCCGGCGGAGAACGTCGCCGCCCGTCGAAGGCCCGCGCTTCGGCCCGCCTCGCGCGCCAACGCAATGCGCACGGGCTGACCCGAAACGTGCGAGCCGAGGTAGACGAAGGCGTGGCGGCGCGCGCTCTCCAGACGCTCGACGCGGTAGTGCTCGCCCACCGTGAACACCCGAATGACCGTGCCGTCGTACTCGCAGAAGGGCAGCTCCGACGCCCGGCCGCAGAGCGAGCACAGATTGTCGCCCCCGCGCTCCTGCGTGGTGGTCGCGTTCCCGTCGGGCACCGTGCTTCGGTCAGGCGTCGTCACCATTTTGCAGGGAAAATCCTACCACAGGCACGGCGTGTCGCACTCATATCGGCTCTCCAGGCATGAACGTCCCCTGGACGCGTGATGCAGGGGGAACTTTGGGTCTGAGTCGCAGACCGCTCAGAGATCGACCATGTCGAGCGAGCCCAGGTAGTCGCGCTTGCCCAACTCCACGCCGCCATGGCGCAAAATCGCGTAGACGGTGGTCGCGTGAAAGAAGAAGTTCGGTAGGGCGAAGCCGTTCAGGTACTCGCCGGCCACGGCACCCTTTCCTTTGGCAAAGGGCAGGGGCACGACGCGCGAGTCGGCGCCCTCAAAATCCGCGGGCGTGAAACCCTCCAAGTATGTGCGCGTCTTCTGAATGCGCTCCACGAGCTCCACCATCGTCGATTCTTCGTCGGGGTAGCTCGGCGCGTCCTTTCCCGTCACGCGGGCCGCCGCAAACTTCGCCGTGTCACACGCTGCCTGCACGTTTCGGTCAAATGCGAACATGCCGGGTGCCAAGCGGAAGGAGAGAAAGCGGTCGGGCGAAAAGTCGCGCGACTCGGCGAAGGCCGTGGCCTTCCCAAGCCAGCCCTCCATGTTTGTGAGGATCTTGGTCGTTCCTGGAATGACGGCGTCGAAGAGGGGCATGGCGTACGGAGTCCTTTCGCGCACCTAACGCGGGCGCAGGCCATCGCTGGTGCTCCGCGCTCCCCATCGCAAGGGGCGAGTGAAGAACAGGCGCGACGGCCCAAGCCTTGCGGCGCGGGCCCGGCTGAGCCAAGGGCTCTTCCATGGGTCGTCGGCTCGCAGCGCTCCTCTTCCTTCTATCGACGCTCGCCGCCGCCGCGGCGCTCGCCCGCCGGCCGCACCGACGGCCCGTTCCCCCGCGCGTCACGATCAGCCAGGAGTTTCACGGGGACTACCGCGAGTTCGCTGTCGCTGCGGACCACCCCTTCGCCTCGGAAGCGGGCGCCACCATCCTCGACGCTGGCGGCACCGCCGCCGACGCGGCCGCGGCTACCATGCTGGCCCTTGGTGTCGCCAACCCCGCAAGCAGCGGACTCGGCGGCGGCGGCTTTCTGCTCTACTACCGCGCATCGGACCAGAGCCTGCACTTTCTCGATTTTCGTGAGCGCGGCCCCGCGGCTTCCACACCGGACATGTTCGTGGGCACCGAGCCGCCGATGGAAGGCCCCGCCAACGCCGCGTCCCAACTCGGCGGCCTCGCGAGCGGCGTGCCCGGCGAAGCCGCCGGCATCGTCACCATGGTCGAGCGTTTCGGCCGGCTGCAGCTGGATCGGATCGTGGCGCCCGCCGTCGCCCTCGCTGAGGGCGGCGTGCCCATCACGGCGCAGCTTGCCGAGGGCAGCCGCTTCTTCGGCGCGCAAATGAAAGAAGACCCGCTCATGGCCCGCTGGCTGGGCGATGACGACGTACTCGTCGAAGGCGAAACGCTCGTGCAGCCGGAGCTTGCGCGCACGCTCCGCGCCCTTGGGCGCCGCGGCCGAGCGGGGTTTTACGAGGGCCGCGTTGCGCGGCAGATCGTCGCCGCCAACCGGCGCACGGGCGGCATCATGACGCTGCAAGATCTGCGTGACTACACGGTCGTAGAGCGTGAGCCGCTAAGCGCTGAACGCTTTGGCATGCGCTGGGTGACGGCGCCGCCGCCAAGCGCCGGCGGTTTTACACTGCTGCAGAGTCTGGGCGTGCTCGAGCGCATCCCCGCTCGCTGGCGTGGCGCCGGCGCAACGGCGGACTACGCGCACGCCCTCGCCGAGTCGTGGAAGGGTCCGTTCCTCGACCGGCAGCGCTACTTCGGCGATCCGGACCACGTCGAACTGCCACTGGCCGCCATGGGCCTCAGCACCCGCGTCGACGCGATCGCGGCCGCCTTTCACCCTTCGCTTGCGATGCCCTCGCGCGACTACGACGTGCCGATCGAAGCCGCGCAAAACGCGGACCAGCCCGAAGACCACGGCACCAGCCACCTCTGCGTCATCGACGCCGCAGGCAACATCGCCGCCGTGACCACCACCGTGAACCTGGTATTCGGGGCGCGCTACACGGCCGCCGGCATGGTCATGAACGACGAGATGGACGACTTCGCGCGCGAAGTCGGCCAGGCCAACGCCTTCGGACTCGTCGGCGGCGCCCCCAACCTGCCGGGCCCGGGCAAGCGGCCCATCTCCAGCATGTCGCCGACCATCGTCTTTCGCGGCGATCGCCCGGTGCTCTGCGCCGGCGCCGCCGGCGGGAGCCGCATCATCACAGCGACCCAGCAGGTGGCGATGAACCAGCTGATCCTCGGCATGGGCAGCGCAGATGCGATGGCCGCGCCGCGCATTCATCATCAGGGCGGCGCACTGCGCACCGAAGAGTTCGCGCCCATCGACGACGCGCGACTCGAGGCGCTGCTCGCCCGTGGTCACGCGCACCGGCCCATCCATCACGTGGCCGCGGTGCAGGCGATCGCGATCGCC
>JBCCRV010000601.1:0-4823 GCA_039201085.1 Myxococcota bacterium
CCGTCTCCGTCTCCGTCTCCGTCTCCGTCTCCGTCTCCGTCTCCGTCTCCGTCTCCGTCTCCGTCTCCGTCTCCGGCGAGCTGGGGTCCCGTGCTGTAACCCGGCGTTCGCTCGCGGTGCACGCCGCCGCCTTCGGCGCGAGACCGCGCCCGCGGTCCTTATCGCTACCGAGTCGGTCCCTGAAGGCCCCTGTCCGATGCACCGCTTGCTGTGTCCAAGAAGAACAACGACTTCTCCTCTGCATGTGGGCGGGAACCATTTCGGCGCGTCGGCGTCGAAGGTCGCGTTGCGCAACCGACTTCGAACATACGCGGCGTATGGAACGTTGCTCTGGGTCTGCGTTGCGGCTGGCATTGCCATCCGCTGGAAGCTCGTTCCATGGCTTCAGGAGATTGATGAACTGTGTCCGGGGTTCGGCCTCGCGCGCTATGAGTACGGGCTTCGGGTTGGGTTGCTCGTTTTCGCTACTATCGTCGTCTGCGTACGCCAGATGCGCGCGAGGCGGTGGAGCGGCCGTAACGCATTGAGCAGGACGGCGGCGCTCACGCTCGGCTGGCTCCTGGGCGTCGATCGGCGGCATTGAGGAGTTCGCCGATCTCATTGTGCACTTCCGCTTCTTTGGGCCGGCGCTGGCTTGTTGTGCAGTCGTGTGGTGTGCGCTCGCCGGGGCGTTGCCCGAACCTACTCGGCTCCTGGGCGCGGCGTTGCTCGGGTCCTTTGCCGTCGACCCATCGCTCTTCGCGGGGTTCTCGTGCGTGAACTGGACGCCGCTGAACACGATGGAGCTCATTTCGGCCATCGAGGAAGTCCCGGGACGAGTGCTTGCGACGCTCGCAGCCCTGCTCATCCTCGGGCCTCCTCCCGGTGGTGGGCCGAGTCTGCGGAGAGCAGCGGCCCGGGTATGCGCTGCGAGCCTTCTTCATGTCGTCGTTGAGGGGCGCGTTCACGTGGAGCTCACGCCCTCAGATTTCGGTGCGGCTCTGATGGTTCATGCCGCGGGCGTGCTGGGCGTTGCCGGTTGCGTGTGTATCGCGCTCATTGACTTCGTTCGAGCCGTACTCATCGGTAGCGCTGGAGTGCGGCAGCGGAGTGAAGCGCCAGCTTGTGCGCTTCGATTTAGCGTCGCCGCGTTCGGCACGCTTTTTCTCACGCTCGTGGCGATGTTCTACGACTCGAGTCGCACCCACTGCTGGCTGCATCAGGGGGCATCGCTTCCTCAAGTCGATGTCGAACTTGTGACGCTTGGGCTGGAAGGCGAACCCGCTGCTTCAACGCATAGCGACATCTATCTTTGGACATCCGCCGGCCTCTTCATCGCCGACGCCGGCCAATGGCGCGTACTTCCGCGTACGGCAATGATGCCGTCGCCTGGGAGCTCTAATAGCGCCACCGTGCTGGCGGCTGGCGGCTTGACGACAGGTCATCTACCGGAGCTCTTTCGAGAGGTGGGGCACTACAACCAAGTATACTTTGCGGCCCCTGTTTACGAGGTGCCGCAAGAGCTTGACCGGGCCTACCCCGCCGCAGCCTTGCTGCAACGGGCGCTCCACGGCCATGTCGTACTGTTCGATTCGCGTGGGCGTGCGCTTCTTCATCCATACGAGCGTCAGTGTTCTCCCGCAGCACTCCCCGCGGAATCGATGCCCATAGGCGAGTGGCTCGCCACCAAACCATGTTGCGTGGAGAGGGGGAGCCCATACGCGCCGTCCGGGCGGCGGGTTTCCTACGGCGAACCGACGCTGGGTGATCACACGCCCCTAACCCTCGGGGGACTCGCTGCGTTCCTTCTGCTGCTAGTGGAGGCATTGCGTAGGGGAGGCCTTCGTGTCGTGAGCGCGGAGTCGCTGACGTGGCTAAGCGAACGTGATTTCGATGTCGAAGTGGACCGACGCGATCCCTACCGTGGCGGGTTGGTTCGGACCGTCGACCGACGAAGACTGCTTAGAGCGGGAACGCAGGTGGTGATCGGTGCGGTGCGAATAGCGCTGCCGTTCGTGTGGACGGCGCTGGTTGCAATCCTACTGGCTTCACTCCTGCTTCGGACCATTCCGCAGTTCCTTCGCTGAGCCCGGCTTGCTACCTCTGGACTGCGCGCGTCGAGGGCCGCAGCGGCGTTCGTGACCTACCAGCCGGGCGGCGGAACGGCTCCGGCCGGGAGCGGGTCCAGGAACGCGCTTTGGGCCAAGTCCAGACAGCCTGCGCGACCGTGGCGGTAGTAGTCGTTTCGGCCGACGTCGAGGCGCGGTGGAAGCACCCAGGGGAGGGAGCCGGCGTACATGAGGTCGTCGTTGGCGTCGTCGACGTGGCTGACGGCGTTCAGGTTGGGGGTGCAGGCCGAGGTGCCGACCGCGAAGCCGAGACCGTGCACGAGTTCGTGCAGCATCGCGAACTCGATGTAGGTGGGGTTGTTCACGTTCGCGCCTATCGGTTTTGTGTTGCACGCGGGTGCGCGGGGGGGCGTTCCTTGGAGGTTGCGGGCGGAAACGTTGCCTACGAGCGCCGGTGGGTGCGGCGCGCCGCCGCAGGCCACGCCATTGGGGCCGTCGTAGTAGACGGCGAGCAGTTTGTTCGGCGCGTCAAAGCCGAGCGCCTGCAGCTCGTCTTCGAGTTCGTCGCGCAGGAAGATGCCGCTGGCGGCGAGGTCGGCGCCCGTGCGGTCGAGGCGTACGAAGGTAATGTCCGTGTCGCCGTCGCACGTGTCGAAGCGAAGGCGCGAGCCGCCCGTTTGCGCCGCGAGCCAGCGATTGAAAGCTTCCATCGACGTTTCGATCGGTCCGCCCGCCGCGTCCAGGTTTCGGTCGACGCCGTCTGACGGAAGTACGTAAATCGCGTGCACCTGAAAGCCCGTTGCGTCGTCGGCCCGGTCCGACGTTTGCCGCCCGGCGGGGCAGCGCTCGACGCAGCGGCTGCCGTCACACACCTGAGAGGCGCCGCAGCTTCGGCCGCAGGCGCCGCAGTTGCGGTCGTCCGAACGGGTGTCGACTTCGCAGCCGTTGGCCGCATTCCCGTCGCAATCGACGAAGCCCGCGTTGCACGTGAAGCCGCAGCTGCCGCTCGCGCAGAAGCGGCTGGCGTTGGCGCGATTCGGGCAGGCGTTGCCGCAGCCGCCGCAGTGCGAAACGCTCGTGCGCGTATTCGATTCGCAGCCGTTCGAGCGGCTGCTGTCGCAGTCCGCAAAGTTCGCGTTGCAGGTGTAGCCGCACGAACCGCTCGTGCACGTGCGGGACGAGTTGGCCCGGTTCGGGCACGAACCGCCGCAGCGACCGCAGTTGTTGAGGTTGGTCTGCGTGTTGACCTCGCAGCCGTTGGCGTCGTTGCCGTCGCAGTCGGCGAAGTTGGCGCGGCACGAGAAGCGGCACGAGCCGAAGAAGCACGAGTTGTCTGCGTTGGCTCGATTCGGGCAGGCCATCCCGCAGCCGCCGCAATGGTTGACGCTGCTTCGCGTGTCCGTTTCGCAGCCATTCGCGCCGTTGCCGTCGCAGTCGCCGAAGTTCGTGCGGCACGTGTAGTTGCAGCTTCCACCCGTGCACGCACGGGAGGCGTTGGGCTGGTTTTCGCACGTGTTCCCGCAGGCCCCGCAGTGCGTCAGGCTGCTACGCGTATCCGTTTCGCATCCCGTCGTGGCGCTCCCGTCGCAGTCGCCGAAGTTCGCCTGACAGATGAAGCCGCAGGAGCCGCCGGCGCAAGCGCTGTTGGCATTGCGGCGTGTGGGGCACGTACGGCCGCACGCGCCGCAGTGATTTACGGCGCTCTGCGTATTGACCTCGCAGCCGTTCGCCGCGCTACCGTCGCAGTCTGCGAAGCTTCCCCGGCAGGTGAAACCGCAGGCGCTTGCCATGCACGTGGCGTCGCCGTTTGCGGCGCTCGCGCACTCGACGCCGCACCCGCCGCAGTGCTCGCGATCGCTCGTGAGGTCGATGCACCGGTCGGCACCGTCCACGCTGCAGCGCATCAGTCCGCCGCAATCCACGCTGCACACCCCGTTGCGGCAAAGCTCGCCGCCGCTGCAGGCGATGCCGCATGAACCGCAGTTCATCGGGTTCGAACGAAGGTCCGATTCGCACGTGAAGTCGCCGTCGCAATCGGCGAGCGGCTCCTCGCATTCGGGCGGCAGGTCGGGGGCCATGTCGACGGCCATATCCACGGCGATGTCCAGCGCCATATCCAGCCCTGCGTCCATCGCTACGTCCAGCCGCATGTCCTCAGCGCCAACATCGACCATCGCGTCCGCGTCCAACGCGCCATCCACGCTCAGCTCTTCAGCCGCGTCCATCGCCTCGTCGAGCCGCTCATCGAGAGCACCCCCATCGAGGGTCGAGTCGTTCGCGTCCCGCGCCGCCGCATCGCCAATCACCGACGGAGGATCGACCAGCGTGCCCGTGCAGGCCCAAAGCATCGCCACGACCGGCCCAAGCACGATGCGCATAGCCTATCGTACGTGCAACGCGTCGTCATGGACGGGGACTGTCGTGTTGGGGCGCAAAATTGTCGCGTTTCGCCCGGCGAGCGCGCTGAGGCGCGGTGATGCGGCGTGGGGATCGCTTCAGAGCCGCGAACTTACGCGGCTCGATGGTTTCAGACGCCGCGTATGGCGTGTGCTCTTGAGGCAGCTTCGCCTTCAGTCCTTCATACGCTTCGCGGCTTGGAATCCGCGCGTTTCGGTGGCAATCGCCGATGACTATGCCGACGCCTCCATGGCGCGGGCCGGGATCGTGAGCGGCGTGCGGTGCGATTTGAAGTCGGGGGCGTGCTCTTCGAGCTCGGAGAAGCGCTCTAAGCACTGGTTGTCTAGCCTCACGCAGCTTCCCGAGGTTCCAGAGCAA
>JBCCRV010000602.1:0-4821 GCA_039201085.1 Myxococcota bacterium
AGCAGATCGGCGAACTGTCGGACCGGGGCGAGGACGAGCGGGGGCGCGAATTTTTCGAATCGATGAACGCGGAGGAGCAACGGTTTTTTATGGAGAAGCGGGTCGGCAAGGCCTTCGACCAGATGATGATCGCCTTCAACGAGATGGAACGCGACGAGCGCCGCCGGATCGTCGAGCGCACCCTCGAGCAGATGAAGGAGGGCGAGGCAGGCCGGGGCGAGCGCTTCGAGGAGCAGGACGCAGAGATGGTCGAGAAAGTCGTGAACGAGGGACTGCGGGCCTACTACCAGGAGGCCTCGGCCGAGACGAAGCTGGACCTCGCGCCGGTGCTCGAGCAGATGCAGCGGAACCTCGGACGGGGGAAAGGGAGGCCGCGCGAACGATGAGGCGCCGCGGCTTCACGCTCATCGAGGTGATGGTGACGATCGGCATCCTCGCGGTGCTCGCGGCGATCGCGATCCCGCAGTTCAATCGGATGAAGGCGCAGTCGGTCGCGGCTGGGTGCGCCGGCCAGCTGAGGCAGATCGGCATCGCGATCAATCTCTACGCGGGCGATCACACGCTGCGTCTGCCGGTCATGGCCGCGGCGGTGGAGAAACGGGACGACTACGATCCAGACTACCCGCCGATGGACGTCGTGCTCGCGGACTATCTCTCGGACACCTTTGAGGACGTGAGAGTCGAGCAACAAAGCGAAATCGCTTCGCTGCTCTCGTCGTCGTCTCTCTCGCCCTCCCCGGATGACGGCTCGGCCGCGCCAGGCCCACGCAAGTGGCTTTACCTGGCGAGCGCGGCCATAGCGCTTGCTGCCGCAGTCACCTGGGGCGCTGTTCGTGGGGCGAACGAACGGGACGATTTGGCCGCGGTCGAGCGTTCAGAGGTCCCCACCCAGTTTTCGACCCCTGCCATGGTACCCGAACCCGCCGCGGCGCCACCCGCGGCAAGGGAAGTGGGGACGACGCAAAGGAGCGAGGGGGAAAACACCGAAACGCAGGTCCGGACCGTCGCGGAAGCCGGCGCCGCTGAGGACTCCGAGGCCCGGCGGCCCACCGCGACGATGCGAGCCCCTCGGCGCGGCATGCGTCCGTCGAGGGTTCGAAATCGTGCGATGCGCCCCACCGAATCGTCGGGCATGGGGCTTGGACTATGGCGCGACTCCGGTCCGAGTGGCATGAGCCCGCGATGACGCGCGCAACCCGACCCGCCGATTTCGTCTGCCCTACCCCGCTGAGCCGGCGCGGCGCGCGCAGGTTTCTGCCGGCGGCCCTCGTCGCCGCTGCGGCGCTTCTGATCTCCACCGGCGCCCATGCGCAAAGCGCCGAGGAGTTGTTCGAACGCGCAAACCGGGCCGCCGACGCAAACCAAATGATTGAAGCCCGGGACCTCTACCGTGCCTCGCTGCGCGCTGAGGAGTCATTGGGCGCGTGGTTCAATCTGGCCCTCGTCCTTCGGAGGACCGGAGAGCCAAGCGAGTCCGTCGACATTCTCGTGCGAATCCTGCTGGAAGAGCACGGCCCGCTGGATTCGAACCAGCGGGCGGAGGCACAGCGGCAGCTTGAGGGGGCCCGTGCCGAACTCGTTTTGCTTACCGTTCGCGTTTCAGGCGAACCTGCCACCGTGGAGATCGACGGCGCGGTCGCCGGCGAGACGGCCAACGAGCGCCTCAGTGTGTCGCTCAACCCAGGCTCCCACGATGTTCGAGCGACGCGAGGAGACACGCACAGCGACACGCTCTCCGTCGTCTTGATTCGAGGCGAGCCGATGGCGCTTCGACTCACGCTCGAGAGCGCTGAGGCCATCGATGGCGCGGTCGTTGAGGACGACGAACAGGACGAGAGCATCTCGACCGAAGGGCCCCGGGACAGGAGGCGCCTGCGTCGCGGCCTGGGGTATGGGGCGGCCGCCGTGGTGCTCATTGGCGCGATCGTACTGACGGCCTTCGCTGTTCAAGGGCCCAGTGATCCGCCGGGGGACGTGCTCCCCCGAACGCAGACGCTGATGGTCCGCTAGCGCCGCGGCAAGGGCCCTCGCCACGAAGAAACGTAGCCGCGTTCGTTGGCGGCCGCACGACCTCGCAGAGGGCGCGGCCCTTGGGCGCCGCGAGGCCTGGTTTCAACGGACGTACGCGCGCTGTGGATGCGCCATTTGTGCAGCGCGCGAAACGGGTAACGGTGACACTTCGGGCGGCGGCCTACGGTCTTGTCCATGCCGTGGACACCGACGTTTGCCTGCACGCACGGGGTTGCGTGGACCGTTCCGGCTCTGCTTTGGGCGGTTGCGGCCTGCGTACTGACGCCGTCGCCAGCCTGTGGCCAAGAGCCTTCGATGAGTCACGCGCGGCTGCAGTTTCTCGAGGCGCATTTTGAAGAAGCGCGCGACGAGTTCCTCTTCCTGCTCGACGAGCGTGCCGATCTCTCCACCAGCGACGTCGTAGACGCGTCGGTTCACCTCGCCGCCGTCGCCTTGATGAGCGGTGACCCCGTCCGCGCGCGCGTTCACGCCCTCACCGCCGTTCAGCTCAACCCGCGGGTCGGCGCGCCGCCCTGGGCGCCGGAGGAGCTGGTTCACATGCTCGATGAGGCTCGCGGAGCGCCGCCGGCTCGACTCGTGTTCGAAGAAGAGCGCGAAAACGAGCTGGCTCTGCGGGTACGTCTCCAGTCCCCTTCACTCCCCCTCGCGTCGCGGCTCTCCCTTCGCTGTGAAAACGAAACCTGGTCCGACACGCGATCGGGCGAGCTGCCGGACGTGCGCATCGAACTCGATTCCGCTCAGGGACGGCTGCAGTGTACGGCCCTGGTAACGACCGGCGCGGGCGCGCCGCTGCTTCGGGAGTCGCTCTCCCTTAGCGCGGCGAACGTACCCTTGCGTCGCGCCTGGAAGGTCGCCGTGCCAGTTGCGCTCGTGGTCGTTGGAGCCCTCGCGGCCGGTGCAGCCGTGTTGATTCGAAACATTCGCGTCCCGGATCCCCAGATCACCGGCGGCGCGGTTAGCTGGACCGAGTGAATGTCCAGCTCGAACGAAATCAAAGGGCGTGGCGAGCTAGGAACGCGGGCCGTGCCCCGGTGGGAAGCGAATGACGCGTTTCCAACGATACGGCGGGCCTTTCGGTCCGCGAACGAACCGAACCTGACCTCTAACCGTTCGCATCGTGCGACGCGCGTCCGTGCGCCGCGCGCCAGCGAACACAGACCGTGAGAGCCATGCCGTTGATCCGACCCTCCGCTATCGCCCTGATGATCCTTGCCGTCGCCGGATCGTCCTACGCCCAAACGGGCCTCACACACACGCCGGAAGAGGTTCGGCTTTGGCGTGAACGCGCCGCCGGCGGCGATGTCTACGGCGTTTGCACGGACCCATCGCTGAACCCACCGGAATGGGAACGGGTGCTCGCGGACGCGAACGCGGCCGTCGAAAACTCTGCGAACGATCGCTACGACCATTTCTACCGAGGCGCAGGCTGTGTTCCATTCGACGGCGGCAACGCCGCGCTGACGAGCCCCCTTGAACCTCGTCCTCCGCGGGGAAGTGCTCGGTCGATTCTCAACGCCGCACTCGCGTTCCTTGTCACGGAGCAAGACCGATATGTCCAGCCGGTCGTTACCGAGCTTCGATGGTACGCAAGTCAACCCGAGCTCGACTTCCGCGCGACGGATATCGAAGAGCTCCGCCCCGCCGGCTCGTCGCTGCCGCGCCGTTGGTGTGAGGACATGAACGATCTCAACCCAGGCTTCTTTATCGCCGAATGGGTGACCCGTATGTTGCACGCCTACTCGCTCACGATGCACTCGGACGCCTACTCGGACGACGACCATCGTCAAATCATGCAGTGGCTCTACGCAGCGTCGCGTTACTGGAGCAAGGTCGCGGAGCTTGACATCGACGCGGCCATTCGCGGTGGGCGGAACGTTCGCTGCGGCACCCCCGTCGACTACACCCTCATCAACTCTTCGCGGAACGACACATCGGGTTCGGGATGGGATGGCGGACCCAACACAAGCCACCTGATGCACATGTACAACAACCGTCGAACCGCCGAAATCGTCACGGGCATGGCGGCCGGGGTGTTCTTTGAGGCCGCACGAGCCGGTCGGTTCGGCGACCGGGTTCAGCGACTGGCGCCCACGCGGGCGGCGGGCGAAGCGCTGCTCTGTGAAGGGGTGAGGACGTTCCACGAGATGATTGCCTACGGGACCTGGCCCAACGGCATTCAGGCGGACGCCTATCGGCGCGCCGATCGCGTTGGAAACCCGGAGCAGGGCTATGGTTACACGCAGATAGGCGTCGGCCATCTCGTCACCATGGCGGATCTCTATGCGCGGCACGTGGGCGTAGACCTCTATGAATACGTCCTGGACGAAGGGGAGGTCGCGCGCTTTTTCCCGGACGCGTCCCGCCCCTGGTACGCTGACCTAGCGATCCCCGGTCGCGGACTGCGCCGCACGCTGGAAGCGTATTGGCTCGGCATGCTGGACCAAGGGCCAGAGGGACGCTGGACGTCCTACGGCGAACCGCTCGATGGTCGTACCGGCCAGGCAGGCGGGCGAAACTACGTGTTCGACGTCTGGCATGCGAACGCCAATCTCTACTACCAAGACGAAGATTTTCTCCGCGTCTACACGCGACGCGATGCGGACCGTCACGCCTACGTACCCTACCCGGCCTCGCCCTCGGGCGCGGGCGCATTCGGAAGCTACACGCGCGCCGCGCCCCCCGAGGCCTCGCGGTGCGGACGGGCCGGTGCCGCGACGCGCTACTCGGAAGCCTTCACCGGTCCCCTGGGCGAATACCCCTCCAAACTCTTCATGTACGGGCAGATGGAGG
>JBCCRV010000603.1:0-4821 GCA_039201085.1 Myxococcota bacterium
CCTCGGCGAAGAGATGTGGGAAGCCTTGGGGCATCCGCCCAGCATTCAGCACGCGGGTTGGCCCGCCTATGACGAAGCGCTGACCGTCGACGACGTCGTCGAAGTGCCCGTGCAGATCAACGGCAAAAAGCGCGACGTGGTGCACCTTCCGAAGGACGCCGACGAGGAAGCCGCGCTGGCGGCGGCGCGCGAGCTTCCGCGCGTCGCGGCGGCCTTGGAAGAGGGAACGCTGCGCAAAACGATTTGGGTTCCCGGACGGATCCTGAACCTCATCGTGCGCTAGTTCGCTTGCCTCTTGAACTGGTCGGCGGTCACCCCTGGCCGTCGTTGCGACGAACGACGGCGAGTGCGCGCACGGCACGGGCGGTTCGGTGCACGTACGAACGTTGGGCGGTCGCCTTTTCGCCCAGGTCGGCGCGCTGTGTCCGGCTGACTAGCCGTACGCGGCTAGGTTGGTCCTCGTCTAAAGTCTCGCTGCGAACCTACCGTTCTACTGAACAGCGCGGCAGCTGGATGCCGAGCCAACAGCGCAATCGATTGCCTCCGAGGAAGAAATTCCCATCAGGCACCCGATCCTTCCCCCCGGGGCCGACGTAGTTCGTTCGAGCGGCCGAGCCCTCGAGGATACCCATGCAGCATACAACCCTGATTCGCTTCTACGAACCCGACCTCGAATCCTTCTGCCATGCGATGGCTGACCGCTACACGTTCGAGACCATCGATTCGGACCTTGTGGAGGTCTACGAGGGCGAGCGCACGGTGGGTTGGGTGCGTTCGCTGCGCAGCACCGACGCCAACGGCCGCGTCTCGGGCGAGACGGGTGTGGAGTTCGAGGCATTTGGTTCGGCGAGTGCAGTCATCGGCCGCGTGGCCGGCCTCGGCTGGTCGGCTTTCGTGCGCGTTTGGTACGCCCGCGGTATCGAGTGGGACAGCGTGGAAATCCTCAACTGCGGAAAGCGCGTCTTTGCGCTGACGGCCTCGCCGGATGCCGGCGTGTACTTCGAGGTCGATGGACGCACCGAAGAAGCGGACGAGATGGGTATGGAGCTTCATCGACGTGCCCGCCGAGCCTTCGATCACGCCGTCTACGACCTCGGCCCCGCGTCGGCGGCCGTGGACATCGACGTGCTTTGGGAACGTGCCTTCGTGCCGAACCGGCGCGACAGCGTGGTCGTTCCCAGCATGTTGGAAAGCCGCCTGACGGAGGCGCCGCCAGCACCCGATGCGCTAAAGGTCGGCTGAAGGCGCAAAGACCGGGAGCGTTTCTAGCCGCGGATCGGCGCCGAAGGGCGCAGCGAAGGAGCGGCGCAGAACCTCGTCGCCTTCCTTGCCGAAGGTGGAGAAACCCCATTCGGCTTCCTGACTGACGTCGTAGAGATCCGCGTAGTAGCGCCAGAGGAAGAAGCCGGCGAACCAGCGTTCGTCCTGGAACGCGCTGATCAATGCGTCTAGGGCGCGGGCCTGTTCCCGCTCGTCGTAGGCGACGTCCGCCATGTCGTCGGGCCAGAGCCAGGGTTCGATGGCGGCGTCCGTTCGCGTCGTGTAGCCGAGCTCAACGAAGGCGAGGGGCATCTGGAGCGTCAACGCCAGCTCACGTACGCCGGGCACGAGCGCCTCGGCGCCTTCGCGGTACTGGGCATCCGTGGCGCCCGGCTCCTGAGCCAGCGGGTAGAACGCGTTGATGCCGATGAGATCGAGCTGGTCCCAGAAGAGCACGTTTTCCGCTTCGTCCCAGTTCGCGCTGTAGGTGAGCAGCCCGGAGAAGGTGCGTCGCACCTCTTCGATGAGATCGATCCAATAGCCGCCAAAACGGCCCGACCAAGACTTGCATTCGACGCCGATGGAAAAGGCGTCGGCGCCGGCGGCTTCCGCGTCTGCGGCCCACGCCAGCACAAAGCGCCGGTAGCTCGCCTGGTACGCTTCCCAGCGCGCGTGGTCGCCTGGATCGATTTCGCCGCGCCACCCGGTCGTTTCAATCCATAGGTGGGGGATGAGCAGCACGCGCTGGCCGCGGGCCTTCGCCTGGCGAATCGCACGGCGAACGTTCGCGCGGTTGTCCTCGTAGGTCGCCTCGAAGTCCATCTCGATCTCCGTCGAGGATAGGCTCCACAGCCGCCCAAAGGGCGTGATCGACACCCAGTTCGCCCCCATCTCTTCGAGGTAGGTGAAGGTCCGCGCTGAGGCCGCCGTCCCGTAGCCGACACCTGGGTGGAGGGACGATTCGATCGGACCCACGGTGATCCCTCGGATCGCGGGCCCTCGCCAGCTTTCCGAACCCGGTTCGAGCCGATGCCAGCCTTGGGCTCGACCGGCCAGCAGCACGCTAAGTGCGGTGACGACCGTTGCGATTTTGCCCAAGAGTCCCAATGCTCTAGCCATGGCCAAAGTGGTTCTCTACACGACGCCCTACTGCCCGTACTGCCGGATGGCGCTGCGGCTCTTCGACGCTAAGGGCGTGAGCTACGAGAACATCGATGTGACGGACGATCGGGAAAAACGCCGCTGGCTCCTCGAAGCGACGGGGCAGCACACGGTGCCTCAGATCTTCATCGACGGTGAGAGCTTGGGGGGCTACACGGATGTGGCGGCCCTCGACTCGCAGGGCGGGCTCGACCGGCTGCTCGCCGAGGGGACCTAACCCGCAGTCGTCACCGGGTGGCGCGCCCTCGCGCGGACCTCGACAACGTACGCTCACGGTGCGGGGCGAAGGCTGAGGTCGATCCGGCGCGTCGGTGTGTCGAAGAACACGGTTTGCTCGTTCTCTTCGAAGCCCGCGGCACTGGCGCGCACTTGGCCGAAGGGGCGATCGGTTTCGACGTTCATTTCGTAGAAGCCGTCGCCGTTCGTCGTCGTTTCGGCGGTGAACCGGGTGTCGCTGGAGAACACAACCCGCGCGCCGCGAACGCCACGGTCCGAGCCACGTTCGGTGACGAAGCCCGCAAGCTCAAAGCTGTCGGTGGGTGATTCGCTGGTGCACGAAAGGGCCGCGATCACAGCCAACACGGTTAGGGGGCGCCAGGGCGAGCGCCTGCGCAACGGCGCGGCGCTCACCGTCCGCCGCCAGCGCCTCCGCGCTTGAGCTCCGTCAGCACGAGCTTGGCGATGGCCTTGAGCGTGTCAAACACGCCATCGCCGTTGACGGCGACGGCCGGGAAGTCTGGAACGCCCTGTGGGTTAAGGAGCGATCGCAGTTCTTCTTCCGGCGCGATCGAGGGCATGTCGCGTTTGTTGTATTGAATTACGTAGGGCAGCTTATCGAGGCTGTAGCCTTGCTCCGCCAGGTTCGTGCGCAGGTTTTCGAGGCTCTCAAGGTTCGCTTCCATGCGGGCGATCTGCGAGTCCGCGACGAAGACGACGCCATCCACACCCTTGAGAATGAGCTTTCGGCTCGCGTCGTAGAAGACCTGGCCGGGAACGGTGTAGAGGTGGAAACGGGTCTTGAAGCCGCGGATCTCACCGAGGGCGAGGGGAAGGAAATCGAAGAAGAGCGTTCGCTCCGTTTCCGTGGCGAGGCTGATCATCTTGCCCTTCGCCTCCGGATTGGTCTTTGTATAGATGTACTGCAGGTTCGTGGTCTTCCCGCACAGACCAGGACCGTAGTAGACGATCTTGCAGTTGATTTCGCGTGAGAGGTAGTTGATGAACGACATGTTTCGACCCGCGCCTAATCGTTGAAGAGGTTGTCGATGTCGTCGTCCGTGATCTCGGCGAACGGCGCTTCATGGCTGGGGTCTTGAACCTTCGAAAGCAGCGCCTCGAAGATGCTGGTGAGCTGCTCGCTGGCCTTCTTGACGCGAAGACGAACCAAGCCGAGGCTTGTCTTGTTGTCGAAGATGACAACGAGGATCACGCGGTTGCCCACGAGCTGAATGTGAATGTTGGCTCGCTCGCCCTCGTGGAACTGCGTGGTGAACTCGTTCTCCCGAAGGAGCTTCGCGATGCCACCCGTCGCGGCGATGTTGCCGGCCGTGAGCGAAGCGAGGGACGTCGTGTCGAGCTGGTCGGTCTCGCCGGCGTTGGCGATGAGCTGACCGTTCTTGTCGATGATGAACACGACTTGGGCGTTCGCCTCCCGGACCAAGCGATCCACGATCGCTTGAATCTGGTTGAACTCCTCTTCGTACATCACCATCTGCGGGTTAGCCATTACTCCTCCGTGCGGGCTCTCGAGCCGCATAGGGGTGGTACCACCGTTGGCCGCTCGTCGACAAGGACTCTTAGGCGCTCAAAAACGCGGCGGCGATTTCGTTCCTAGCGCCGCGGAAAGGGACAAAGCTGAGGGGTTTTTCTCCTTCTTCGAGCGGCGAAGTTGGCATCGGGCCCGGCGCCGAAAGGCGAAACGTTCGAAAGCGGGAACAAAGCCCCGGGGCGCTTTCGTAGCGACTCGGGAGCGGTCGTACCCCGCCGTGTCGTACAGATGCTGGAAACGCCTACCTGGCTGGTCTATGGTCCCGGCGATGAAGGTTTTCGACAGCAGGGTTTGGGCCATCGTGATGCTCACGGCGTGCGGCGGCGGTAGCGCCAACCTAACGGCCGGAGCCATGCCGCCCGGGCGGACCTTTCAAGGCGTCTGGCAGTCGCCCCAGTACGGAAACATGCACGTTTGCGTCACCGGTGCGCAGGTCGTCGGCGACTTTGAAAAGGACGAACGCCGCGGGACGATTCAAGGAACGGTGCAAGGCGATCTCATGCGCTTCCAATGGGAAGAGCAGCGCGAGCTCGTCGTCGGGCGGCCGGCGACGTCGCGCGGCCGCGGCGACGTTCGCCTGATCATCGACGAAAACGACGACACCCGAATGGTAGGCGCATGGGGTCTCGACG
>JBCCRV010000604.1:0-4812 GCA_039201085.1 Myxococcota bacterium
ACGCGGCAAGCAAAAGGGCCGCCACGCCCATGACGGCAGGCGCATGCTTCAGCAGCCAGCGCGTGAGGCTCTCGATCGAACGCTCGAGGGCGCCGGCGCTCGCCAACCGTTCCTTCGGTGGCCGAAGCCAGGTGATCGCCGCGGGCAGGAAGGTGATCGTCACGACGTACGCGACCATCACCTGGCTTCGGCCACCGAAGGAACGGTTGGCGAGCGCCGGCGCCCTCGAGCGTTCGATCGAGAGCCTCACGCGCTGGCTGCTGAAGCATGCGCCTGCCGTCATGGGCGTGGCGGCCCTTTTGCTTGCCGCGTCGGCCTTTGGCGCCACGCGCTTGGTGGTCGACCATGCGCTGCTCGATCAGTTCGACGAGAACGATCCCGTCTACGAAACGACGCGCCTGCTCGAGGACAAACTCGAAGGCGTTCGGCCCTTGGAGATCTACCTGCGCGCCGAGGATGGGCGGACCTTCACGGACCCGGACGTATTGGCGCGGCTCGATGCGGTCCTTAGCTGGGCGGAGGACCACGACGCGGTCCTAAGCACGCTCTCGCCGATGGCGTTTATGCGCCAAACGCTGGCGCTCCTTTCGCTCGATGAAGCCGCTCTCGAAGCGCCCTTCCTCTCGTCCGAGCACGTGACGGCGCTCCGCTCCCTTCTCGCCAGCAACGAGCAGAATCCGCTGCAGGCATGGATCACCGAAGACGGCTCGCGCATGCGTCTGCAGGTGAAGGTGCGCGACGTGGGCGCGCAGGCCACGATGGGCTTCGTCTCGGAGATCGATTCGCGCGTGCGCGAGGCGCTGCCCGCGGGCGTTCGCATCTCCTACACGGGCGAAGCGTACGACGGTTCGGCGGGCATGGACGCCGTCGTCGGCGATCTACTCGGCTCCCTGGCGTTGGCCGTGCTCATCATCTTTGTGCTCCTGACCTTGCTCTTCCGAAGCGTGCGTCTCGGCCTGCTGAGCATTCCGCCCAACTTGATCCCGCTCGTCTTCACGATGGCGTATATGGTGTGGCGCGGCATTCCGCTGAACGCCGCGACGGTGATCATCTTTTCGATCAGCCTGGGCTTGGCTGTCGACGGAACGATTCATGTACTGGCGCGCTTTCGCGAAGAGGCGATCGAAAAGGGCCTTCCCACGGAGGAGGCCCTGCTGGTCGCTGCGCGCGGTACGGGCCGCGCCATCGTGATCTCCTGCATCACGCTTATGGCCGGCTTTGCCGTGCTTCTTTTCAGCAACTTTGTGCCCGTCCGCCGTTTCGGCGAGCTCATCGCCGTCACTGTGGCCTGCACCCTCTTCGCGACGCTGGTCGTTCAGCCGGCGCTCCTGCACATCGCCGGCGTGCGCCGGTCCGTGCCGGCGCCGCCGAAGGGCTGATTCACTGAGGCACCCGCTCATCACCCGACGGCGCGCCCACGCTCACAGGGCGCGTGAACGGAGCCCATCGCTCTCGACTTCGCTTCCAGGGAGCTCCTGGATCCCATGAGGTCCGCGTCGTGTCTTACCGGACTGTAATGAACACGTCGTATTGACCCGAATCGAACGCGCGGAAGCTCGACAGGACGAGGTCGATCGACGTACCGCGTGGCACCGAGATGCCTTCGACGAGGGACTGAGACGTACTCATGAAATCGTCGTTCGAGTCGATGCAGCTTTCGGACGGAGTCGCCGGATCGAAAGAGCGATAGACGTGCAAGAAGCCGTCGAAGCTCCAATCGACCAGTATGTCGACGCTCAGGTCGAACGATGTGGTGTTTTCAAAGGTCTCGACCACGTAGGGGTGAAGCTCGCCCGTACTGGTCTCTGGTTCGCAGCGAAAGGGGCGAAACCACGCCTCGTCCGTGCGATCGGTACGACCGCTGAAGGCTGCGACGAGCGTCCCGGGCGCGGGCCGTGCCGTGTCGGGGCGCCGCATGTCTACGAAGCCGGCGTCCCCGGAGTCCTCCAGCTCTGTGGAGGTGAAGCAGCCCGCGCAGAGAGCGAGCAAGGCGGCGAGCCTGCTCACGGGAGGCGCTCGATGACGGCTTTGACGAACGCTTCGGTGTTGAGCGTGCCGCCGAGGTCGCCGGTTTTCTGGTCGTCAAGGAGCGCTTGGTTGTACGCGGCGTCGATGCGATCGGCAATGCCGTTCAAGGACGGGTCGTCCTTCGTTTTCGCGATGTGGCGAAGCATCATCAAGCTGCTCATGAGCAGCGAAAGCGGGTTGGCGATGCCCTTGCCGGCGATGTCTGGCGCCGAACCGTGCACGGCTTCGAAGATCGCGCAGTCGTCGCCGATGTTGGCGCCGGGCGCAACGCCCAGGCCGCCGATGAATCCGGCGCAGAGGTCCGAAAGGACGTCGCCGTTCAGGTTCTGTAGCAGCAGAACGTCGAACTTCGTCGGGTCCTGCACCAGGCGCATGCAGCCGGCGTCGATGATGAGCTCGTCGTACTCGACGCCTTCAGGGGCGAGCTCTTTGTTCACCTTTCGCGCGCAGCGCACGAAGAGCCCGTCGCCGAGCTTCATGATGTTGGCTTTGTGCATGGCCGTGAGACGCTTGCGGCCGTTTTCCTGGCAGTAGCGAAAGCCCCAGTTGGCGAAGCGACTGCAGGCGCGCTCCGTCACCACCTTCAGGCTCGTCACGACGCCCGGGGTCACTTCGTTTTCGATGCCGCTGTAGAGGCCCTCGGTGTTCTCGCGGAGCACGACAATGTCGACGTTTTCGAAGCGGGTTTTTACGCCTGGAATCGACTTGACCGGTCGAACGGCGACGTAGAGGTCGAGCATACGCCGAAGGGTGACGTTGACGGAGCGAAAGCCCTTGCCCACGGGCGTCGTGCAGGGGCCCTTCAGGGCGACGCCGTGCTCTTTGACGGCCTCGACGGTCGCTTCCGGGAGGACTTCGCCGTCGGACGCCATCGCGGCCACGCCCGCGTTGTGCACGTGCCACTGCACGGGAGCGTCGGCGGCTTCAAAGACCTGGCGCACGGCGGTGGCGACTTCCGGGCCAATGCCATCACCGGGAATGAGTGCGATTGAATGGGTTGTCATCGGAAAGTCCTCGGTGCGCGGGGCTGCGGGAAGAAAGCGCGCGGAGCATACAAAAAAAGCGACACGCTTGCTTGCCCTTGTGGGGAGGCTGCGCTTCAACGGGCCCATGGAAGACCGGATCCTTCGCGCCATGACCGACGACGGCGCACTGCGCGTCATGACCGTACGCACGACGGATACGGTGGCTGGAGTCCTGGCTGCGCAGCAGGCCCCCAAGTCGCTGGACCAGCCGCTCGCGGAGCTTGTGACGGCTGCGATCCTCTACCGAGAAACGATGGCGCCCACGCAGCGCGTTCAGTGCTTCGTGAAGGGGCGTGGCGGTACCGGTACGCTCATCGCCGATTCCCATCCGGAAGGCTGGGCGCGCGTGCTCGCCCAGTTGCCGAAGGGTCCCGACGCCTTTGACATGGGCGCTGGAAGCCTGCTGCAAATGAACCGAAGTCTGCCCAACGGCGATCTTCATCAAGGCGTCGTCAGCATCCCCGGTGGCGACCTCTCGGAGGGGGTGATGCAGTACATGCAGCTGTCCGAACAGATCGTGACGATGGTGCGAATGGCCGCGGTCTTCGAGGACGGCGAGGTGAAGGCCGCGGGCGGCTATTTGGTTCAGCTCTTGCCCGAAGCCCCCGACCGCGTGGGCCCCGTTCGGCTGATGGCGCAGCGCCTCGAAGACGACTTTTCCGATATCGAGTCGCGGCTGGTTCGCACCGATGCGGATCCCGCGGAGTTAATGGCGGAGCTTCTGTACGGGATGGAGCACACGCCCCTGGGCGATAGCGGCGTGCGCGCCGGCTGCGACTGCAGCCGAGCCCGCGTCATGGGCAGCCTAGCCACCCTTGGCAAGGATGACCTCGAGAGCCTGATCCGTGACGGGACGCCCCTCGATATGAACTGCGATTGGTGCAACACGACCTATCGCGTAGCCCTAGCGGAACTGCGCGGCCTGCTGCATCCTTCGTGAGGTGAGGTCCAAATCGTCCGCGCTGGTCACCTGTGGCGTCGCGACGATCGTCGCGTGCTGCGCGTACCTGGCGCTGGTACGCCTTCCCGAAACGGTCGGCGAGATGTCCGGTGCCGCGCTTACGAGCGCGGTTCTCGCGCTCGGTGCGTTCGGCGGAGGTTGGCTCGGTCGTTCGCTGTGGGCAAAGGACTGGGGGCCAAGCGCCCTCGCCGGGGTGGCGGCCACGTCGACGGCGTTCTTCCTGCTCGGGATGGTGCCGCTCGGTCTGCGTGCAGTGCAGATCGCTTCCGTGGCCGGTGGGGTTCTTGGGGTCGCCTTTGTACTGCTCTCGGTCATTCCATGGTGGCAGCTGAGGCAGATTGCCCGGGCTCGAGCGGGGCGCGCGGACGCGCACGGCTTCATCGGTTTTCCGGATGGAACGAAGGGCCGGGCGGATGCGGACGTGCCCGAAGGCGAAGTGCTCGCATGGCCGAGTCGGCGCGCGCGGCCTGCAGGATATCGGGACGACGGCACGGAGCGTTACCGAGCCGCCGCAGGCACGCGCCAAGGCCACGTCGAGCGCATCCGCCGTCGGATGAGCGCGGTCATGGTCACGACGCTGGCGGGCGTGCTCGGCGTGTGCGTCGCCATCGACTCGGCGACCTATGCCGCCCCGGCGCCTGCTCCACTGGACGAGGCGCCCGGTCGTGGGGGGGCGCCCGTGGCGATGGTGGTGGGCCCGCCCCCCGTTGGCGCGGCCGGGGCGGCGCCAAACGGTAAGGCAGCAGCGGAGCCCCACGACGCGGCGCTCATCCAGCCCCCGGCCACCCGGGGGGGAGT
>JBCCRV010000605.1:0-4789 GCA_039201085.1 Myxococcota bacterium
CCAGATGGCGCGCCCTCGCACAGCCCTGCAAAATCGTTGAGGGATTTCGCTCCGCTCAACTACGGTCTGTATTATCCGCCTCGCGAAATCCCCCAACGATTCCGCAAATCCGCACGATCATCACGCCCCTTGGTGACTCACGCGGGCTAGTCCTACGCGCTCTCGGCGGTTTCCGTTTCTAGCGCGCGTTCAGCGCGCGAAAGGACCCACGCAAAGTGCGAACGGTAGCGTTCCCCTTCGAGGAGCGCGAGTGCGCGCTCGCTGCCCGTTGCATCCGCATAGCCCTGAAGCAGGTCGCGCAAGCGCGCGAGGGCCGTGTCTTTCGGTTCGCAGGCGAAGACGTAGCCCACCGAGAGCTTCGCCAGGTGGGACCGGGCGATCCAAAGTTGCCCGCCGGTCATGCCTGCGCCGACGTTCGCGCCGAGCGCGTCGAGGATCACCACTTCGCCGCCCGTCATGTACTCACACGCGTGCAGTCCCGCGCCTTCCACCACCGCAAGCGCGCCAGAGTTGCGAACGGCAAAGCGATCGCCCACCCGACCGTACGCGTAGAGCGTACCGCCCGTTGCGCCGTAGAGCAGGCCGTTGCCGGCGATGGCGCTCTCGGAAGCGTCGTAAGCGGCGTCCGCCGGCGGTGTCAGCACGACGCGTCCGCCGCACATGCCCTTGGCTACGGCGTCGTTCGCTTCCCCCTCGAGATGCACGTCCAGCCCCGGCACCAAAAAGGCCGCGAAGCCCTGACCGGCTGTCCCCTGAAAATGGAGGCGAATGCTGCCTTCCTCCGGGTAGTAAACGTCGTGGTTGGGGGCTTCTCCGTCCAGCGCCGCCATCCGTGAACGATGGCTTCGTCGTGCCAGCGCGCCAGCCAACGACGTGCAGGTGGCGCGGTCTGTGTTTCGAATCGTGTACGACGCCTCGGCCCGACCGGTTTTTTCGAAGCTGGGAAGCAACTCCGTCACGAGTCGCGCATTGAGCGCGCAGCCAAGCTCCGGCTGGATCGGCGCGTCCTCCGCCGGTGCGTGCACCGGCTCAAGGAGCGGAGCGAGGTCCAGGCCGCGTCGCTCGACAAGATCAAGGTGCGCCGGATGCGCCTGCAGGAAGCGCCGGTGACCGATCAATGCGTCGAGGGAGCGTACACCCAAACGAGCGAGCTCCTTGCGCACATTGCCGGCCAACCACCAGAGTACCTGCTCGATATGCTCGGGCTGGCCCTTGTACTTCGTCAAAAAGCGCGGCGTATGCGTCGCA
The DNA here is from genome assembly GCA_039201085.1 of Myxococcota bacterium. Classification (GTDB taxonomy): domain Bacteria; phylum Myxococcota_A; class Polyangia; order Polyangiales; family Houyiibacteriaceae; genus JBCCRV01. The sequence goes on from JBCCRV010000605.1 coordinate 1,249, forward strand.
ATGCCGGTGGGGCACCGGTTGGTCTCGCATACGCGGGCCATAATGCACCCCTGGGCGACGAGCAGCAGTTTGCCGAACCCGTACTCATCCGCGCCGAGCGCCGCCGCAAAGGCGATGTCGCGTCCAGACGAAAGACCGCCGTCGACGCGCAGTCGAACGCGTCCACGAAGGCCCCGTTCGCTCAGCTGGCGGTGCGCGTCAACCAAGCCGAGTTCCCAGGGGAGGCCGGCGTGCTTCATGCTGCTGATCGGCGCCGCACCCGTGCCCCCGTCGGCGCCGCTGATCTGTATGACGTCCGCGCCGGCCTTGGCTACACCGACGGCGATCGTACCCACCTCCGCCCCTGCGACGAGCTTCACCGCCACGCTGGCTTCTGGATGCAGCTGCTTAAGCTCGTAAATCAACTGCTTGAGATCTTCGATGCTGTAGAGGTCGTGAAGGGGCGGCGGTGAGATCAACGGCGAACCGGCCTTCGCGTGACGCGCAAAGGCGATTTGCTCGGTCACCTTCGCGCCCATCAGCTGACCGCCCTCGCCCGGCTTCGCGCCTTGCGCGATCTTGATCTCGACTTCCTCGCCACTCACAACGTATTCGGCGGTGACGCCGAAGCGTCCGGACGCCACTTGCTTGACCGTCGCGCACGTACCGTCGAGGTAGTAGTACGGGTTTTCGCCGCCCTCGCCGCTGTTCGAACGACCGCCAACCCGGTTCATCGCGACGAAGATGTCTCGCTGGGCTTTGGCGCTGATCGCGCCGAAGGACATCGCGCCGGAACAAAAGCGCTGCGCAATCGCTTCCACGCTCTCCACTTCCTCGATTGGCACAGGGGTCGAACTCGGCCGCAACGTAAGCAGGTGGCGTGGGCTCGTTGGCGCCGCCGTTTTGCCTTCGTGCTCGAAGGCCGCTTCAAGGTCCTCGGGTTGGCGCCCCCGCAGCTTTCCCCGTACGAGATCGTGCACGAGCTTGCTTCGATGCACCGTCATCGAATGGCGCTCGCCCACCTCCGCGCGCGGCTTCTCTTTAAGCTGATGGGTGGACGGTAGGGGCCTCGCAAGGTCGACGTCGGCGAGCGCCGCATGCTCGCGAAGCCATCGCGCCTCCAAGTCTTCGAGCTCGTAGCCCCCGAGCGGGCTGTCGACGCCGTTGAAGTAGCGTTTCATGAGCTTCGGCCCCAAGCCGAAGGCCGTGAACAACTTGGACGATTGGTAGCTGCGCACCACCGAGATGCCCATCTTGCTCATGACCTTGAGTAAGCCGCGACGGAGCGCGATGCCCATCCGCGCTTCGCCCTCGGGGCCAAAGCCGTCGAAGCGTGCCAGCTCAAGGGCGAGGTAGGGACACACGGCCGTCGCGCCGAAGCCGATGGCGCATGCGACCTGGTGGGTGCTGCGAATATCGCCAGCCTCGACCACGACGGAGGCGCGCAGGCGGGCGCCGACCTGATTCAACGCGCAAACAACGGCCCGAACGGCAAGCAGACTCGGAATCGGCAGGCGCGCTCGACTCGCTTCGCGATCGGAAAGCACCAGCAGCGAGCACCCCTCAGCCACCTCGCGCACGGCGCTCGCCGCGAGCTCATCGAGCGCCTGCTGCAGGCTGCCCGTCGAGGGCGCGAAGGTCGTGTCGAGGACCGACGCGATCGTTCGCAGCGGCGAACGGCGGCGATGGGTCAGGAGGCGAAGGCACGCCATGTCCTCGAGGGAAAGCACCGGCGAATCCGCGACGATTCCCGGAGCCGGGGGCAAGAGCTCCTTGGGGTAGAAGATGTTGGGACGAATGCCGAGAAAGGTACGCAGGTCCGTGACGTTGCCCTCGCGGAGGTAGTCGAGGGGCGGGTTCGTAACCTGTGCAAAGCGCTGCGAGAAGAAATCGTAGAACGAGCGGGATTCGTCGGAGAAGATGGCGGGCCGGGCCGTATCGCCCATCGAGCTCACGGGCTCCTTCCCCAACTCGGCCATCGGCCGAAGCACGCGCCGAAGCTCCTCGTCCGTCACGCCGAAGAGCGCAACACGGTCCAGGCTTTCGGGAACGAGTTCGCCGCTGGCCGCGACAAGCGCGGGGTCCAGCTGGTCGCGAACCCGCTCAATGGGCACGAGGCGGGGATCGAACGTGGCGCCAGCGTTTTCGCGCGACTGGCTCGGATCGCGAAGGTGAACGCGACCCGTCGCCAGCTGCAGGGTAGCGCCCGAGCCCGCCTCCAGCGTGCCCTTCTTGCGTACTTCCGACGCTTCGAAGTCGAACACGCCGGCTTCGGACGCCAGGCAAAAATGGGAATCGGTGAGGAGCCAGCGAGCGGGACGGAAGCCGTTCCGGTCGAGGCGTGCACCCACCGTTTCGCCGTCCGAATAGACTACCAGCGCCGGTCCGTCCCACGGCTCCATCGCGCGGCCCCAGAACGTATAGAAGTCTTCCCCTTCATCCGCCGGCGGAATGGTGATCGCCAAGATGTCGTCGACGTGCGGAATCGCCGAGCGATACTTCAGCGCTTCGACCATTTCGTTCAGGCTTCCCGAGTCGCTAATGTCGCGATGGGTGAGAAGCTCATCTTCGCGCAGCCCAACGGCATGTTCGCGCGAAAAGGCGCTGGAACGATTGCCGGTGATCGTGTTGATTTCGCCGTTGTGGCCGAGCAGTCGAAAGGGCTGCGCCTTGTCCCAGCTGGTTCGGGTGTTCGTCGAAAAACGTCGATGAAAGAGGCTGAAGCGCGTGAGAAAGCGCGGATTCGCCAGGTCCGGGTAGAACTGATCGAGGGCTTCGGAGCGGCAGAGGGCCTTGTAGACGATCGTCGTTGGCGAAAGCGAAACGAAGTAGAGGTCGAACCAGAGACTACGCTCCTTGAGCAGCACCCGGGTCTGCTGCTTGCACTGGTAAAGAAGCGCCGAGAAGGCCGCGTCCGTGCGGCTGTGGGCCGGCCGCTCCAGTACGACGTGCACAATATGGGGTGCCGAGGCGCGGCCGATGGGCCCGAGCACATCGGGGTTTACGGGCACGGGCCGCACCCGAAGGATCGGCACCTGCATGAAGGCGAACGCTTCCTTCATCGCGTCGAGGGCTTGCCCACGGCGCTGCGGATCGGCCGAGAGGAAGAGCGTGGCGACGGCGACCTCACCGCGCTCGTAGCCAAAAAACGCCCAGGGGATTTCCGCCATGAGCCCGGCGCCATCACCCGTGACGCCGTCGGCCGCGCAGGCTCCACGATGCTCGACGCGGCGCAGGGCTTCGAGGCCAAGCTGAAGCATCCGATGGCTTGCGCGTCCGTCGCGTGCGGCGGCGAAACCGACGCCGCAGCCGTCTCGCTCGACGCGTGTGATCCTGGTAGCCCGCACGAAGGATGAGTGTAGGGCCAACGACGCGGCGCGTCATTCCCGCAAGCACACGCGTCATCTTGACGTGCAAAGCGTCTGCGCGGGCCCTTCGGTTTTGCGCGTCGTTCGCGCTAAGCTCTCGATGTGCTCCGACTATTTCTGGGCTTTTTTGCATTCGCTGCGTGGGCTACACCCACCCTCGCCCACGCCCAGAGCGAAGCCGAGCAAGCCGAAGC